>CAMPJJ010000006.1 GCA_946886855.1 uncultured Roseateles sp.
AAGCCCTGGGCACCCGTCGCGTCAGTCGTCGCCTGCTCGACGCGCTTGCACAGCAGCACCAGACGGCTGCCATCGGGCAGCGTCTTACCGGAGGCCTCGCAGTTCGCCACCGCATTGCCGTTGAACGGATCAGGCTGGCCGTTGTAGACCAGCGTCGTGATGCGGGCCGGCTCAGCGATCTTCGTCGCGAGACGCCACACCGGGTGCCATTGGGTGCTCACCTTGCGCGAGCCTGCAGGCAACGCGCCGGCGGAGACCACCGCGCAGTCGGCCGATAGGTTCAAGCCTTCGATGCGCGTCGACTCCAGGTTGCGCGTCGACTCGTAGCTCACGCAGCTGCGATTGCCGTTGTAGTCGTCAAGCAGCGTGACGTTGCCGCGCGCATCGAACTGGCGATTGGTCGTCGAAGCCGGCGATCCGGCGCCCGCTTGCTGCGTCTTGCTGGACCACTTCACCGCGTCCAGCGACGAGGTCGCATTGATGGTTTCGGTCCGTCCGTTCGGGTACGACACCACCGCGCCCGCGGCCGGCAACAACCGGTGGATACGCAGGATCTTGCCGGTCGACTCGTCATACACCTCCGTCCAGGACCACTTGGCGGGCTCCATCCAGGTCACCGAGTACGCGTCGATCCCGTTCGCGCGCATCGTCGAGATGGCGCGCCCCTTCGCGTCGTAGCCATAGGTGCCGGCGCGCACGCCGTTCTCGTTGCGATAGCCCGTCAAGGCCCAGGCTGACACCGGGTCCTCATAGAACAGCAGCGTCGAGGTCGCATCGCTGTTGACGATCTCGGTCGGCTGGGGGCTCACCGTCGGATAGCGAATCTCCGTGAGGCCGTTGGCCGGATCGATCACCTGCGACAGCACCGCGATGCCGTTCGGATCGGGACGCGCGTACCGCAGTTTCACGACGCGGCCGTCCTGGTCGGTCAGCTCGATCGGCAGCCCCGGTTGTGGTGCGATCGTGGGCGCCGTGTTGCTGTCGCTGCGCAGGATGTCCAAGGTCTTGCCGCTGATGTCGGCCTGCGACTGCAGCACGCCGCTCCCGCCGTAGACCTCCATCACGCCAGCCGCCGAGTCGCGATAGAGCCATCCGCCAAACGCCTTCTCCTGGATCGACTCGGTTGACTGCGGTTGCATCGGTGAGAAGCCGTTGCCGCTCCATTGGAAGACGGTCGAGAACCCATCGCCCCGCGCCACGCTGAGACGCTCCCGCGACACGTTGGGATTGCTGAGCGACACCCGCTTGTCCAAATTGATCGTCCACGCCCCGCCCAGCAGCGTCGGATCCGCTGGAGCGAGGGAGGGATCCAGCGAGGGATCGTAGGGAATCCTGCGGATCGAATTGAACGTCGCGCGCAGCCCGTACCAGGGCTGCCAGCCCAGCGTGAACCGCTGCACCTTCGCACCGATTGCCGGATAGATCGGATTGCCCACGCAGGTATCGCAATGGGGAATCCAAACCGCGTCTCTGGTTTCCATGCAGCGTCCCCGCTCGGGGACGAACACCCGGCCCTGGCTGCAGTAGCAACTCCGTGTCTCTTGATCGAATTGCCCGTACGAATCGATGGCCTGGCAGTGCTTGCCCGTTCCCAATGCGTAGTTGCTCAATTCATCAGTGCGCTGCAGGGCACCGCAACCGCCGCCGACGACCTCCCACGTCTTCATCGTGACCGCATAGGGGCATGAGACAGAGCCAGCTGCCGAACCACCGCCCGTGACAATGCAGGCGCATTGGATCGCCAATTGCTCAAGGACTGACAGGCGCCGACGCCGTTGCCCTGCCCCACGCACGAAGCATTGCCAAGACCGAGCAATCGGTCCCGCATCCGCTCCGGAAAGTCGTACCCGAGATCCCCTCCCGGCTGATAACGGATGGACTGGGAGTCCACGCCCGCGCCATCGCAGCGGGAAGGTGTGAGATGGCCGACAGCTTCGAGCTACGGATTGGTGCTGATCCACTTGTCATAAGCCGCAGCAGGCCCCGACAACCCAAGCCACAGCAGCACGACGGTGCCGAAGGCGACCCATATGCGTCGCCAAGGCGACGCAATCGAACGATGAGAACCTGACATGGCGCGAGCGCTCCCTGAAAGCCATCAGGAAGCCGCGCGCACCCCCGTGGCCCGCGCCGCGTCGCCCCGCCCGGCGGGCGTCTATGCGCTGAGTCGCCGAGCAGCTCTCTCTCCCTGATTGATCGGGAGCGATTCTCTACAGCCTTCTCCCACGGGGCCAGCGCTGTGACCGACGGATACGAACGCTGACCGCACGGAGATCCCCCGGCACCGCTCGATCCACATTAGGTAATTACCCTCAGCAACGGGACATCGTGCTTGAACCGACCTGTCCCGCTCGTTACCATTAATAAAATGGTACCGGTACCAATCCGATAACCTTGAGGGCTGCAGACGGTGAGGGCCGCCTGCGCCCGAACATGCAACTCGCCCCGACAGGCCAGCCGGCGCAGACCGGCCCTCGACACGATCCGGAGACAACATGCAGTTATCCCTCTCCTCCTCGGCCACGTCCGGCATCGGCCGCGCGCGCTTCGGCGTGCTGGCGATGATCTTCGCCGTGACCGTCCTGAACTACGCGGACCGCGCCACCGTCGGCGTCGCCGGCCCGGTGCTGTCCAAGGAACTGGGCATCGATGCGGTCCAGATGGGCTTCATCTTCTCGGCCTTCAGCTGGTCCTACGTGCTGGGCCAGCTGCCCGGCGGCTGGTTGCTCGACAAGTTCGGCGCCAAGCAGGTCTACGCCTGGAGCATCCTGCTGTGGTCGCTGTTCACGATGCTGCAGGGCAGCGTGCATCACATGGGCATGGACGCGATGCTCTTCGGCCTGCCGCTGGCGGTGTCGGCGCTGTTCCTGATGCGGTTGATGGTCGGCCTGGCCGAGTCGCCCTCCTTCCCCGCCAACGGCCGCATGGTCGCCGCCTGGTTCCCGGTGAAGGAGCGCGGTACGGCGTCGGCGATCTTCAACTCCGCGCAGTACTTCGCCACCGTGCTGTTCGCGCCCATCATGGCGTGGATCGTGCACGCGATCGGCTGGTCCGAGGTCTTCTACTTCATGGGCGCACTGGGCATCTTGATGAGCGTCGTGTGGATGCGCACCATGCACAACAGCCCGGCCGACCACCCGACCATCACGGCCGCCGAGCGCGAACACATCGAGTCCGGCGGCGCGCTGCTGTCCGGCGGCGCCACGGCCAGGGCCGCCTCGGGCCCCAAGCTCGGCTACCTCAAGCAGCTGCTGGGCAACCGCATGCTGATGGGCGTCTACATCGCGCAGTACTGCGTCAACGTGCTCACCTACTTCTTCCTCACCTGGTTCCCGATCTACCTGGTCAAGGAACGCGGCATGTCGCTGCTCAACGCCGGCATCGTCGCGGCGCTGCCCGCGATCTGCGGCTTCGCCGGCGGCGTGCTGGGCGGCGTGATCTCGGACTGGCTGCTGCGCCGCGGGCATTCGCTGACCTTCGCCCGCAAGCTGCCCATCGTGGTCGGCATGCTGCTGTCGACGTCGATGATCGCCTGCAACTACGTGGGCATCGAGGCCGTCGTCGTCGGCATCATGGCGCTGGCCTTCTTCGGCAAGGGCCTGGGCGCGCTGGGCTGGGCGGTCGTGTCGGACACCTCGCCCAAGGAGATCGCCGGCCTGTCGGGCGCGCTGTTCAACACCTTCGGCAACGTCGCCGGCATCGTGACGCCGATCGTGATCGGGTACATCGTGCAGACCACGCAATCGTTCAACGGCGCGCTGGTGTTCGTCGGCGCGCACGCCCTGATCGCGGTGGCGAGCTACCTGCTCATCGTCGGCGAGATCAAGCGCGTCGAGCTCAAGCCCGTCTGAACGCTGAACGCGCGGTCGCCGCCGACGGCGTCCGCGCCCTGCCCGTCTGCCTTCCCGTTTTCGTTCCCGTTTTCCTTCCCGTTTCCCCCAGGTTCAACCGACCCAGGACCCCGCCATGATCACCTCCCCGCTGACCATCCAGATGCACGAGGCCGACAACGTCGCCATCGTCGCCAACGACGGCGGACTGCCCGAGGGCACGGTGCTGCCGTCCGGGCTGGTGCTGCGCAACGCAGTGCCGCAGGGCCACAAGGTCGCGCTGGTCGACCTGCCGGCCGACACGGCGGTGCTGCGCTACAACGTCCCGATCGGTTACGCGCTGCAGGACATCCCCGCCGGCAGCTGGGTGCACGAGCGCCTGCTGCGCATGCCACCGGCGCGCGAACTCGAGGGCCTGCCGATGGCCACGGTGAAGGCGCCCGCGCAGGAACCGCTCGAGGGCTACACCTTCGAGGGCTACCGCAACGCGGACGGCTCGGTGGGCACGCGCAATATCCTCGCGATCACTCAGACGGTGCAATGCGTGGCGGGGGTGGTGGAGTTCGCGGTCGACCGCATCAAACGCGAGCTGCTGCCGAAGTACCCGAACGTCGACGACGTCGTCGGGCTGGCGCACACCTACGGCTGCGGCGTCGCGATCGACGCGCCGGACGCAGTGATCCCGATCCGCACCGTGCGCAACATCAGTCTGAATCCGAACTTCGGCGGCGAGGTGATGGTCGTCAGCCTGGGCTGCGAGAAGCTGCAGCCCGAGCGCTTGATGCCGCCGGGCGTGATCCCGATCGCGGATCAGCGCACTCAGGGTATCGAAGGGGTCGTCGCGGAAGCGCTCGACGTCGTCTGCCTGCAGGACGCGAAGCACGTCGGCTTCATGTCGATGATCGATTCGGTGATGACGCAGGCGGCCTTCCATCTGGAGCGCCTGAACAGACGTCGTCGCGTCACAGTGCCGGCATCGGAGCTGGTGGTCGGCGTGCAGTGCGGCGGCAGCGACGCGTTCTCGGGCGTGACCGCGAATCCGACGGTGGGCTACTGCGCCGACCTGCTGGTGCGCGCGGGCGCGACGGTGATGTTCAGCGAGAACACCGAGGTCCGCGACGGCATCGCGCAACTGACCTCGCGCGCGAGCTCGCCGGAAGTGGCCGAAGCGATGGTGCGCGAGATGGCCTGGTACGACGCGTATCTGGAGCGCGGCAGCGTCGACCGCAGCGCCAACACGACGCCGGGCAACAAGAAGGGCGGGCTGTCCAACATCGTCGAGAAGGCGATGGGCTCGATCGTGAAAAGCGGCAGCTCGGCGATCTCGGGCGTGCTGTCGCCGGGCGACAAGCTCAGGCGCGAGCAGCGCGGTTTGATCTACGCGGCGACGCCGGCCAGCGACTTCATCTGCGGCACGCTGCAGCTGGCCGCCGGCATGAACCTGCATGTCTTCACGACGGGCCGCGGCACGCCCTACGGCCTGGCGGAATGCCCGGTGATCAAGGTCGCGACGCGCAGCGACCTGGCGCGCCGCTGGCACGACCTGATGGACATCAACGCCGGCCAGATCGCCGACGGCGAGAAGTCCATCCAGGAGATGGGCTGGGAGATGTTCCGGCTGATGCTGGACGTGGCCTCGGGCCGCAAGACCTGGGCGGAGCAGCACAAGCTCGCGAACGCGCTGGTGCTGTTCAATCCGGCGCCGGTGACTTGAGGCAGGTTCTCCCTCGCCCGCTCGGGCTGGCGCCTCGGCCGAGAAGCGCCGCGGGAGGCGGATCTCAGGGCAGTGCCGTCGCCTGCCTGAACGACACCGCCAATATCTCCGCGAGCTGGCCGAGCAACCGCCCCGTGTCATCGTCCGGCAGCGGCTCATGCGCCGGGGCCTCCGCGCGGCTCAGCCCGAGCAGCGCATGG
The DNA here is from genome assembly GCA_946886855.1 of uncultured Roseateles sp. Next base: position 5,745 of record CAMPJJ010000006.1, read on the forward strand.
AACGGCGTGCAGCCCAGTGCGCCGACCGGCTGGCGCGCGCCCAGGAAGCGGTCCTGGTAGGGCGTGAACGGCCGCACCGTCAGGTCCACCATCGTGCCCAGCATCCGCTGCACGTTGCCGCGGTGGTCACGCCGCACGACCCGGCCACGCGACAGCACGCAGCGGTAGCCGGAACCGTTGCTTCGCAGGCGGAAGCGCTGCTCGTAGGTGTCGGTGTAGCCGTCGAAATGCGCACGCAAGCTGAGCATCATCGGATCGAGGTCCTCGGGATGCACGCGACAGCGCCAGAACGCCGTGCTGTCGGGCTGGTCCGCATGCGGAAAGCCCAGGTGCGCCTTCCAGCGCGGCGAGTAATGCACCAGCTCCAGCGACGGGTTCAAGTCCCAGACGCCGAAGGCGCCCTGCTCAACCGCCGTCCGCCAGTTCCTGACTTCGTCATGACGGATCCCCATGGCGAAGCATCTTGCGCGTCTCCTCGGAAGCGGTCAACGGACGTTCCCCCTGACAGGGGGAAAACTTCTACCTCACCTCGTACATGTAGCGGCGCGTCAACGGCACGGGGGCCGGGCCGCCGTCCCGCTTGCTGGCCAGGATCTGGTACAGGCCCAGTTCGCCGGTCTCGAACTCGAGCGCCGAGGCCGCCATGTACAGGCGCCAGATCCGGTAATGCGCCTCGTCCACGTACTGCAGCGCCTGCTCGTGGCCCTCCTCCAGCTTCGCGACCCAGGCGCGCAGCGTCTTCGCGTAGTGCATGCGCAAGGCCTCGACATCCTGGAGTTCGAACTGCTGCTGTTCCATCACCCGCATCACGTTGCTCGCCCGGTCCAGTTCGCCGTCCGGGAACACGTAGCGGTTGATGAACTTGGACGACAGCGCCTGCCCCCATCCGTCCTCCTCATGGGTGATGCCATGGTTGAGGAACAGTCCCGCCGGCTTGAGCAGCCGGTTCACGCTCGCGAAATAGGTCGGCAGGTTCTTCAGGCCGACGTGCTCGAACATGCCGACGCTGGCGATCTTGTCGAACTGGCCCGTCATGTCACGGTAGTCGCACAGGCGGACCTCCACCTGCCCTTGCAGCCCGGCCGCGGCGATGCGCTCCCGGGCCAGCGCCAGCTGGCGTTCCGACAGCGTGATGCCGGTGGCCTTCACGCCGTAGTGACGCGCCGCATGCATCACGAGGGCGCCCCAGCCGCAGCCGATGTCCAGCAGCTGCTCGCCCGGCTGCAGCCGCAGCTTGCGGCAGATGTGGTCCAGCTTGGACCACTGCGCCTGCGCCAGCGAGCTGTCCTCCGTCTCGTAGTAGGCGCAGGAATAGACCATCGCCGGATCCAGCCACAACGCATAGAAGTCGTTGGACAGGTCGTAATGGAAGGCGATGGCGGCCTTGTTCTCGGCGCGCGTATGGCGGCGCACGCCGTCGGCGCGCAGTTCCGCGTCGGTCGCCGGCGGGATCGGTGCCAGCAGGCGCACGGCCAGGCGCAGGCGGTCGCTCCAGGACAGCGTCAACGCCGGCAGGTGGTCGCGGAGCTGCAGCGCGACGAAGAAGTCGCCTTCGACGTCGATCTGGCCGGTGAAATAAGCCTCGGCGAAGCGCAGCGGGTCGCGTCCGAGCAGCAGGCGCCGCAGCGCGGTCGGGTCGTTCAGGACCAGCGTGAACTCGGCCGGCTGGTGCGCCTGCCGGCCCAGCCGCGTCGCCCAGTGCCCCAGTCGCAGGCCCATGCTGCCCGGATAGGCCGAGAACAGGCGCTGCAGCAGCGTGAGCCCGGCGGGCGGCAGCGGCGGCGCGGCGGCGGCCTCGGGGATCTCCTCGACCGCCGGGGACGCGGTGCTCGACCTGGGCGACAACAGTTCCTGATCCATGGATTCCTCGTCCGAAAAGGCCACGAAAGAATGTTGGTCGGAAGCGCCCCAGGGTCAGTTCTTGTCGGCCCGGGTGCTGGCGGCCTTGAAGTCCTCCAAAGATGTTAGCCAATGCCCCCCGCCCCGCCCGGCCTGGGGACATTGATGCAATCGGCGTGCCCGTCCTTCCTTCCCGGTGGGGAAGCCGGGCTTGCGGACGGGGGGCGTTGCGCCCTCGCACAAGCTCGCCCGAAGGAGTCATCACAAGGCCCCCGCCCGAGGCCACAATCAGCCCCGATGCCCGCTACGTCATCCCCGAAGACAAACCGTCCCGCCTCCTCGAATGCCAGGAGCGCGCCAGGACCCCAAGCCAAGGAGTCAGCCATGCCCCATGCATTCGCCAACACCGTCGCCAGCTTCAAGACCGCGTCCGGCAAGAGTGGCCAGTACTACTCGCTGCCCGAGCTGGCCAAGCGCTTCCCCAACGTGAACCAGCTGCCGGTCTCGATCCGGCTGGTGCTCGAGTCGGTGCTGCGCAACTGTGACGGCAAGCGCGTGACCGCGGAGCATGTCGAGCAGCTCGCCAACTGGCAGCCCAACGCGCCCCGCAACGAGGAGATCCCCTTCGTCGTCGCCCGCGTGGTGCTGCAGGACTTCACCGGCGTGCCGCTGCTGGCCGACCTGGCCGCGATGCGCAACGTCGCCGAGGCCCAGGGCAAGGATCCCAAGACGATCGAGCCGCTGGTGCCGGTCGACCTGGTCGTCGACCACTCGATCATGATCGACCACTTCGGCAGCCCCAAGGCGCTGGACCTGAACATGAAGCTCGAGTTCGAGCGCAACCGCGAGCGCTACGAGTTCATGAAGTGGGGCATGCAGGCCTTCGACACCTTCGGCGTCGTCCCGCCCGGCTTCGGCATCGTCCACCAGGTCAACCTCGAGTACCTCGCCCGCGGCGTGCACAAGACGGGCGGCGGCAAGGACGCCGTGTACTACCCCGACACGCTGGTCGGCACCGACAGCCACACGACGATGATCAACGGCGTCGGCGTGGTGGGCTGGGGCGTCGGCGGCATCGAGGCGGAGGCCGGCATGCTCGGCCAGCCGGTCTACTTCCTGACGCCGGACGTGGTCGGTTTCGAGCTGTCGGGCCGCCTGCGCGAGGGCGTCACGGCCACCGACCTGGTGCTCACGGTCACCGAGATCCTGCGCAAGGCCAAGGTGGTCGGCAAGTTCGTCGAGTTCTTCGGCGAGGGCACGGCCTCGCTGTCCGTCCCCGACCGCGCCACCATCGGCAACATGGCGCCCGAGTACGGCGCGACGATGGGCTTCTTCCCCGTCGACGAGCGCACGATCGACTACTTCAAGGGCACCGGCCGCACGACCGACGAGATCGAGGCCTTCGAGAGCTACTTCCGCGCGCAGGGCCTGTTCGGCGTCCCCAAGGCCGGCGACATCCGCTTCAGCCAAGTGGTCTCGCTGGACCTGGGCACGGTCGTGCCCTCGCTGGCCGGCCCCAAGCGCCCGCAGGACCGCATCGTCATCACCGACCTGGCCAAGACCTTCGCCTCGCTGTATTCCAAGCCGATCGCGGAGAACGGGTTCAACCAGCCGGTCGACAAGCTGGCCAAGTCCTTCCCGCTCGGCGGGTCGCAGAAGGGCCTGGAGATCTTCAACGGCGACGTGCTGATCGCCGCGATCACCTCCTGCACCAACACGTCCAACCCGAGCGTGATGCTCGCCGCCGGCCTGCTCGCCAAGAAGGCCGTCGAGGCCGGACTGACGGTCCAGCCGCACATCAAGACCTCGCTGGCGCCGGGCTCGCGCATCGTCACCGAGTACCTGAAGAATGCCGGCCTGCTGCCCTACCTGGAGAAGCTGGGCTTCGCCGTCGCCGCCTACGGCTGCACGACCTGCATCGGCAACGCCGGCGACCTGACGCCGGAGATCAACGAGGCGATCACCGGCAACGACCTGATCTGCGCCGCGGTGCTGTCGGGCAACCGCAACTTCGAAGCCCGCATCCACCCCAACATCAAGGCCAACTTCCTGGCCAGTCCGCCGCTGGTGGTCGCCTACGCCATCGCCGGCAACGTGACGCGCGACCTGATGACCGACCCGGTCGGCCTGGGCACGGGCGGCAAGCCGGTGTACCTGGGCGACATCTGGCCGACCAGCGACGAGATCCACGCCCTGCTCAAGCTCGCGCTCAACCCCGACGCGTTCCGCGCCAACTACGGCAAGGTCAAGGCCGAGCCGGGCAAGCTCTGGGAACGGATCAAGGGCAGCGCCGGCCAGGTCTACGGCTGGCCCAAGAGCACCTACATCGCGCAGCCGCCCTTCTTCGGCAAGTTCACGCAGATCCCTGAGGCCCAGGAAGTCGGCGTCAAGGGCGCGCGGATCATGGCGCTGTTCGGCGACTCGATCACCACCGACCACATCTCCCCGGCCGGCGCCATCAAGGAGGTCTCGCCTGCCGGCGCCTACCTGAAGGAACAGGGCGTGCTCAAGGCCGACTTCAACAGCTACGGCTCGCGCCGCGGCAACCATGAAGTCATGATGCGCGGCACCTTCGCCAACGTCCGGATCAAGAACCTGATGATCCCGGCCAAGGCCGACGGCGCGCGCGAGGAAGGCGGCCTGACGCTGTTCCAGCCGGGCGGCGAGAAGATGTTCATCTACGACGCCGCGATGCGCTACATGGCCGCCGGCACGCCGACGGTGATCTTCGCCGGCGAGGAGTACGGCACCGGGTCCAGCCGCGACTGGGCGGCCAAGGGCACGCAGTTGCTGGGCATCGGCGCGGTCGTGGCCAAGAGCTTCGAGCGCATCCACCGCTCCAACCTGGTCGGCATGGGCGTGCTGCCGCTGCAGTTCCGTCCGGGCGACTCGTGGGAGTCGCTGGGGCTGACGGGCGACGAGGTCATCGACATCCAACTCGGCAGCGAGATCAAGCCGCAATCCGAAGCGACGCTGGTGATCCGCGCCGCCGACGGTGGTGTGCCGGAACGCCGCGTCCCGCTGATCCTGCGCATCGACACGCCGATCGAGGTCGAGTACTACCGCCACGGCGGCATCCTGCCCTACGTGCTGCGCCAGCTGCTGGCCGCGTGAGGGGAGCCGCTGCGTGATCGGATGGCCGACGACGGTGCGCACGCACCGAGAAGCCTCTGAGGGAAACCCTCGGGGCCGCTGTCGAAATCGGCGGACCCCGAACGTCATGAGGGTGAGACGAGCCAGTCGCCGATGCGTCGACCGGGGCGTCCACCCTCTTCCCTTTTCAGGACTGCATCAGGAGATCGACATGCGATTCATGGTCATCGTCAAGGCGGACAAGCACAGCGAAGCGGGCGAGATGCCCAGCACCGAACTGCTTGCCGCGATGGGCGCCTACAACGAGGAACTGGTCAAGGCCGGCGTGATGCTGGCCGGCGAGGGCCTGCATCCGACGAGCAAGGGCGCGCGGGTGCGTTTCTCCGGCAAGGAGCGCAAGGTCATCGACGGTCCGTTCGCCGAGACCAAGGAGCTGATTGCCGGCTACTGGATCTGGCAGTGCGCGTCCTTGGAAGAGGCGATCGAATGGGTCAAGAAGTGTCCCAACCCGCAGACGACCGAGTCCGACATCGAGATCCGCCGGATCTTCGAAGCCGAGGACTTCGGCGAGGCGTTCACACCGGAGCTGCGTGAGCAGGAAGATCGCCTGCGCGCCCAGATCGATCAGCAGCAGCAGCGGTAAGGGCAAAGGCAGAAACCCGCCAAACGAAAGCCCCACCCCGCACGCTGCGCCCTCAAGACGGAGGACGTCAGCGGCTGCGATTGGGGCCGGAATGCTGCGGGGGGTTCCCGGAGGGGTGCCCCTGCTGCGTGGAGAGCCCGCGCTTGGCCGCGCGGGGTTGGGCGGTCTCCCGACGCGCCCGCCCTCTCCCTCAACGCACGATCACTTCCCCGCCGGCGGCGTGGTGGTGGTCGCAGGCTTCTTCGCCGCCGGCTTGGCGGCTGCCTTCGGCGCCGCCTTCGCGGGCGTTGCGGCCTGATCGACTTCCTTGGACGCCGCCGTCGACCCGCCCGACACACCCAGCCGGCCGCCAGCGCCCAGGCCGCCCTTGACCTGCTGCGCCTTGTAGCTGCGCAGCGCCTTCACCATCTGGTTGTACGAATCCGCAAAGGCCGTGACGACGACCTTGCCCGCCGGCGTCTTGCCGTACGCGCCGCCGGCGATCGCGGCGTTGCCGAAGAAGCTGGCGCCGCCGAAGCCGAAGTCGAAGTTCTTGGCCGTGCCTTCCGCGGCCGAGATCTGCACGCCGGAGCGGTTGTCGACCAGCAGCAGCGTCGTGGACGCCTCGTTCTGGCTGACGTTGGCCGCCACCGCGGTCAGCAGGCCGATCGCGCCGGTCCCGATACCGCCGCCGCCGCCGCCGGTCTTGCCGGAGAACTGGATCTCGGGGCTCATCGTGTAGTCGGCGGCGACCATCTGGCCCTGGCCGAAGTTGCTGCCGGCGCGCGTTTCACCCGACTGCATCAGGGCGCGCTCGCGCTCCATGTTGGCGAAGGCCTTGCCGCGCTCGACGATCACGAAGCAGTTGGACTGCTGCACCATCAGGCGCAGGACCGGCACGGTCGATCCCAGCTGGCGCTCGCGCAGCTGCGACCACCACGGCGCGTTGCTGTCCTCGAAGATCGTCAGCGTGCCCAGCGTCTCGTCGCAATGCTCGAGCTGGCTGTTCTTGTTCTCGGCGGCGCCGGAGACGGTGCCCTTGTTCTCGCCCATCGTCGGCGCGGTGGCCAGGCAGCCGGCCAGCAGCAGCGGGGACAGCATCAGGGCGGACTTCAGCACCGCGCTGGACGACGGAACAAGGCGGGGAACAAGGCGAAGGGTGGCAAGCATGGAATCCTCCAGGTTTTCTAACGACGTCTGGAACGACGTCTCACAACGAGCGACGACAAGGACGCGGGTGACGAGGGAAGCGCTCCGGCCGGATCCGACCGGACGGCGCCAGGGAAATCGATCGACGGGCGGCGACGGTCAGTCCAGGGGCGTGGCCGGCGCGACGCCGTAATAGCCGCCGACCGGCTGGCCATGCGGATTGCCGATCCAGATGCTGGTGCCGAAGACATCGCTGCAGCCGCCCCAGGCGATCTCGAACGCGCGCGCCTCTTCGTTGCGGGTCTGCGCGTAGACGGACACGGTGGAATCCGAGGGCCCGATGGTGTAGCAGACCCGCGCCCAGACCGGACGCGGCGACGACGAGACGACCGAGGCGGCGCCCTCGGCGTCGCCGTCGGAGGCCTTGGCCACCCATTTCGTCCCGCGGGAAGGACCCGGGTTGTAGCTGAACACGTAAGGCACCTGGGCGACCGCCGCGAGCGACGCGGCGAACAGTCCGGCAACCATCAGGCCTCTGGCCATCATTCGTTTTCCCCTTGCCTGTGTACCGAAATCAAACGATTTCAAAGGAATGTCGCGGATTGTTAGACCTCGCTTTTGAAAAAGCGAGGCCCCCATCGTGGTGGATTGCCCGGAACCGGGACGGGGGAACCCGCATCGATGACCAAGGTCAGCCCGCCTGTTCCACAGGCCGCACGTTCCGGGCTTGTCGGACACCGGACGGCAAGACCCGTCCCCCGCATCGCGAGGACCGGCGCGGGCTGCGGCGAAGCGGCGCGAAGGCCGATGCCATCGGCGCGGCGCTCGCCGGAGTCATGGCCGCAGGGGTCGCGGGGCGCGGTCCGCGCGCCCGTCGCGGTCAGTCCGACGCGTCCGCGCGCGGGCGCCGCCCGCCGCGGCGATGACTTAGGTCATCTGGTGTTGTAGGGATGGCGAATCCGGGGGCTTCGACTATGCGTCGCCCTCATTCCGTGCCTTCCATGCCTTCCCTTGCCCGCCCTTCAGCGGCTAGACGTCGAGGTCCAGGCCCCGCTCCTGCGCGAAGAGTTTCAGCGCCGGCATCAGCGCGCCGATCTTCTCGGCGACGGCATCGCGGACGGTGTCCACCATCACCTGCGTCTGGCGTTCGATCTCGATGTGCAGCGGCGCGCCCTCGCCCTTGTCGGCAAAGGTGGTCATGCGCAGCGTTTCGGGGATCAGCCAGACCTCGAACCAGCCCGAGCCGTCGGGGTGGCGGCCCGCCTCGGCCACCGTCAGGCTGGCGCCGTTCACGGCGATGTAGCCCTTGGCGAAGATGTAGCGCATCCACGGCGCCGGGACGGCGATGCGGATCACGTGGTTGTTGGCGGGGCGGCGGATCGTTTCCACCGTCGCCATGAAGTCGACGTGGCCCGACAACGGATGGCCGCCGATCTCGGCGCCCTCCTTCGCGGCGCGCTCGACGTTGAGCCGGCCGCCGACGCCGAGCCGGCCGAGTGCCGTGAGGTTCAGGCTCTGCAGCATCACGTCGAAGTCCGCTCCGTGATCCCCCTTCAGGGCGGTGACCGTCAGGCACACGCCGTCGCAGGCGACGGACGCGCCGATCTCCAGGTCCTGGCAGAAGTCCTCGGGGAAGTCGAGGGTGAAGCTGCGCAGCCCCTCCTTGTCGGTGATGGCGGCGACCTGCGCGATGCCTTGAACGATGCCGGTGAACATGGCGGGCCTCCGGTCAGCGCGCGGCCGCGTGCGACGCGAACAGCTCGTGCGAGAACCCCAGGCTGAGGCGGCCGTCGTCCCATTCGACGACCGGGCGCTTGATCACGCTGGGCTGCTCGACCATCAGCGCCGCGGCGCTGGCCGCGTCGGTGACGCCGGCCTTGGCGCCGTCGTCCAGCTGGCGCCAGGTCGTGCCGGCGCGGTTCAGCACCTTGTCCCATCCCAGCTCGGCCATCCACTGCGGCAGCCGCGCCGCGGGCACGCCCTGCTTCTTGTAGTCGTGGAACTGGTAGGCGAGGCCCTGCTCGTCGAGCCAGGCGCGGGCGCGCTTCACGGTGTCGCAGTTGGGGATGCCGTAGAGGGTGATCATGGGAACGAGGGGGGCGCCAGCGGGCGTGGAAGGAAGGCGGCACGCTACCATGAAGCGGATGATCCCCTGGCTCGACGATGACTCTCTGGACTTCCCGCCGACCCGCCGCGCGCTGGGGCCGCGCAGCGACGCTCCGGGACTGCTCGCGGCCGGCGGCGACCTGAGACCCGCCCGCCTGCGCGCGGCCTATGCGCGGGGGATCTTCCCCTGGTACGGGGAAGGCCAGCCCATCCTCTGGTGGACCACCGACCCCCGCATGGTCCTGCGGACGGCGGACTTCAAGCTCTCCCGCTCGCTGCGCAAGACGGTGGCGAAGTTCATCCGCACGCCGGGCTGCGAGATCCGCGTCGACCATGCCGCCGAGACCGTGCTCAAGGCCTGCGCCAGCACCTCGCGCGACGGTCAGGACGGCACCTGGATCGTGCCCGAGATGCAGCAGGCCTACCTGCGGCTCGCGCGCGAGGGCACGGTGCATTCGGTCGAGACCTGGATGGACGGCGAACTCGCCGGCGGGCTGTACGGCGTCAACCTTGGCCGGATGTTCTTCGGCGAGTCGATGTTCATGCGCAGGACCGACGCCTCCAAGATCGCGTTGGCCGCGCTGATCTGCCTGTGCCGGGAGTTCGACATCCCCTGGATCGACTGCCAGCAGCAGACGGCGCACCTCGCCTCGCTGGGCGCGGCGCCGGTCGCGCGCGAGGTGTTCGAGGCGCACCTCGCCGCGCACACCGGCCTGCCGGCACCCGGGGATTGGTCCTATCATCGGCGCCTGTGGGCCCACCTGGGCCTGCATGACAGCCTGAACGAAGGCCTGAACGACGGCCTGAACGACGGCCTGAACGATCCGCCCTGAGCCCGTGAGCCGCTGAGCCCCCGCCCGTGACGCACCCCAAGGAACTTCCGCTGGCCGAGCTGCAGTTCTATGCGACTGCGCCCTACCCCTGCAGCTACCTGAGCGACCGCCAGGCGCGGTCGCAGGTCGCCACGCCCAGCCATCTGATCCACGCCGACGCGTATTCGAGCCTGGTGGCCGCCGGCTTCCGGCGCAGCGGCATGTTCACTTACCGCCCCTACTGCGACGGCTGCAAGGCCTGCGTGCCGATGCGCATCCCGGTGGCGGACTTCCGGCCCAACCGCAGCCAACGCCGCGCCTGGACGCAGCACCAGGCGCTGCAGGCCCGCGTCATGCGGCTGGGCTACAGCGACGAGCATTACCAGCTCTACCTGCGCTACCAGGCCGGCAGACACAGCGGCGGCGGCATGGACCACGACAGCGTCGACCAGTACACGCAGTTCCTGCTGCAGAGCCGGGTGAACTCGCGGCTGGTGGAGTTCCGCGAGCCCGACGGCGCGCTGAAGATGGTCTCCATCCTGGACATCCTGGGCGACGGGCTGTCGGCGGTCTACACCTTCTACGAGCCCGAGGCCAACGTCAGCTACGGCACCTACAACGTGCTGTGGCAGTTGCGCCAGACCCGCGACCTGAGCCTGCCGCACCTCTACCTGGGCTACTGGATCGCGCAGAGCGACAAGATGGCCTACAAGGCCCGCTTCCTGCCGCACGAGCTGCTGCGCGACGGGCACTGGTCGCGCGTCGAGCGCTGAGGGCCGCCGCGGGTCGGGAGACCTCGCGGCAAGAATTGGTCCCACACTGGTTTTTACGCACCCACTCACCGGTCATACCGGTTTTCCCTGCCATTTGCATCAATTGACGCCCATACACGCTGTGGACGACACAATTACGACACGTTACGCAGCTCCTGCGGGTTAACCTGAATGATATGGATGCTAGTGGTATCTACATTGCATACCACTATGAGATCAGCAGCGGTATTGGTCTCCTAGACGCCGCGGTTGCACACCGCACGCCGTCCGGCGGGGATCGCCCCGCGGACCGCACGTCGACAAGCCAGGGAGTGACTGCCATGTCTGCACGCGCCTTTCTCCGTACCGCCGAACGCGCCGCCGGGCCCGTCCCGGCCGCGGCACCGCTGATCCGCCCCGCTGCCCCCGAGTGGCCGGCCTGACGATCGTCCGAGCCGGTCCCGGCGGCCGAGCCCGAGCGGCCGCCGCCTTCGCCGGTTGAAGCGACCGGCGCTTTTTCTTCCCGAGCCCTGACCGTTCCCGCCGCGCTGCCCCCGCAGTCGCCCGGCGCGGCGGCGCTCATCCCGCCTCCGTCCCCGCAGTTCCCGAACACAACGACCCCACAACACAACACAACACACGACAACCCGTCAGGAGCCCCCCCGATGAGACAACGTCCCTGCGCCCGACCCCACCCGATGCTGCCGTGGCTGATGCCGATGGTGCTGGCCTTCGCCGGCAGCTCCGCGATGGCCTACGACTGCACCGGCGTCGCCGAGTGGAACGCCGCCACCGCGTACGGCGGCAATGCGATCGTCAAGCAGACCAGCACCGCCTACCAGGCGAAGTGGTGGACGCAGAACAACCCGCCGGCGACGAACGCCGGCCAGTGGGACGTGTGGAAGGTGCTGGGCGCCTGTGACGGCGGCGGCGGCGGCGGCGGCACGAACAAGCCGCCGACGGTCGCGCTGAGCGCGCCGGGCGCGGGCGCCTCGCCCACCGCGGGCGACACGGTCACCCTGGCCGCGACCGCGGCCGACAGCGACGGCACCGTCGCCAAGGTCGGCTTCTATGTCAACGGCGCGCTGGTCGCCGAGGACACCACCGCGCCGTTCAGCATCGCGTGGACCGCGCGGGCCGGCGTGGCCGACATCACCGCCCGCGCCACCGACGACAAGGGCGCGACCACCGAGAGCGCCGCCGTGCGCATCACCGTGCAGGGCCAGGTCACCGGCGACGAGCGTTGCCGGCCCGAGGGCCTGACCACCACCGCCGGCACCGCGCCCGCCTACTGCAAGGTCTACGACGACCAGGGCCGCGAGAAGATGGGCGCCGACAAGCCGCGCCGCATCATCGGCTACTTCACCAGCTGGCGCACCGGCAAGACCGGCCAGCCGGCCTTCCTCGCGCACCAGATCCCCTGGGGCCAGGTCACGCACATCAACTACGCGTTCGCGCATGTGGACGCGGCCAACAAGCTCTCGGTCGGCAACACCGCCGACGCGGCCAATCCCGCCACCGGCCTCACCTGGCCCGGCATCGCCGGCGCGGAGATGGACCCGGCCTACGCCTACAAGGGCCACTTCAACCTGCTCAACAAGTTCAAGAAGCAGTACCCCACCGTCAAGACGCTGATCTCGGTCGGCGGCTGGGCCGAGACGGGCGGCTTCTACACGATGACCACCAACGCGGACGGCTCGACCAACACGGCCGGCATCAATGCGTTCGCGGACTCGGCGGTGACCTTCCTGCGGCAGTACGGCTTCGACGGCGTCGACATCGACTACGAGTACCCGACCAGCATGAACAACGCCGGCAACCCGGTGGACTTCGCCATCAGCAACGCGCGGCGCGGCGCGCTGATGAAGAACTACGTCGTGCTGATGCGCACCTTGCGCGCCAAGCTCGACGCGGCCAGCCAGGCCGACCAGCGCCACTACCTGCTCACGATCGCGGCGCCCTCCTCCGCCTACCTGCTGCGCGGGATGGAGGCCTTCCAGGTCACGCAATACCTGGACTACGTGAACATCATGAGCTACGACCTGCACGGGGCGTGGAACCAGTTCGTCGGCCCGAACGCGGCGCTGTACGACGACGGCAAGGACGCCGAGCTCACCGCGTGGAGCTACTACAGCGCCACGCAGTACGCGCGCATCGGCTACCTCAACACCGACTGGGCGTACCACTACTTCCGCGGCGCGATGCCGGCGGGCCGCATCAACATCGGCGTGCCGTACTACACCCGCGGCTGGCAGGGCGTGACCGGCGGCACCAACGGCCTGTGGGGCCAGGCGGCGCTGCCCGACCAGAGCAAGTGCCCCGCCGGCACCGGCGGCGGCACCGTGCAGAAGTGCGGCAACGGCGCGGTCGGCATCGACAACCTCTGGCACGACCTGGACGTCTCCGACAAGGAGGTGCCCGCGGGCTCCAACCCGATGTGGCATGCAATGAACCTGGCCTCGGGACGCCCGGGCAGCTACCTCGCGGCCTACGGCCTGAATCCGGCGACGAATCCCGCCGACCAGTTGACCGGCACCTACGTCCGCAACTACGACGCGACCCTGGTCTCGCCGTGGCTGTGGAACGCGCAGAAGAAGGTCTTCATCAGCACCGAGGACGACCAGTCGCTGGGCGTGAAGGCGCAGTACGTGGCCGATCGCGGCATCGGCGGCGTGATGTTCTGGGAGTTCGCCGGCGACTACGCCTTCGACACCGCCCGCAACGAGTACTTCATCGGCAACACGCTGACGACCACGCTCTACAACAAGCTCAAGACCGCGCCGGCCTACGGCAACCGCCTCACGTCGGCGGCGCTGCCGGCGCAGACCCTGGACATCGGCTACGCGCTGGGCGGCTTCGCGCTGGGCGACAGCAACTATCCGATCACGCCCAAGCTCACGCTGACCAACAACAGCACGACGACGCTGCCCGGCGGCACGGAGTTCCAGTTCGACGTCCCCACCGCGATCCCCGCGACGGTGACGGACCAGAGCGGCTTCGGGCTCACCGTGATCAGCAACGGTTCGAACCCCGCGGGCAACAACGTCGGCGGGCTGAAGAACGACTTCCACCGCGCCAGCTTCAAGCTGCCGTCGTGGCAAAGCCTGGCCCCCGGCGCCAGCGTGACGCTGACGATCAACTACTTCCTGCCGTCGACGATGCCCAGCAACTGGACCGTCACCGTCAACGGCCGCAGCTACGCGCTGGCGCAGGAAGCGCGCCGCGGCGCGGTGCCGGCCGCGGCACCTGCGGCGGCCAAGACCACCGCGAAGACGTCGGCCGCGCGATGAGCGACCTCGGCGCCGGCCTCCCGGACCTCCCCACCACCACCCTTTGACCCACAGGAGTTCGACATGAAGAGACAGATGGTCCGCCTCGGCGGAATCGCCCTGGCCGCAGCGATGGCCGCGGGCACCGCGCACGCCTACGACTGCACCAACGTGCCAGAATGGTCGGCGTCCGCCACCTACACCGGCACCTCCAACAGCCTGGCCAAGCAGAACAACGTCGCCTACCAGGCCAAGTGGTGGACGCAGAACGAAGCCCCGTCCACCCACTCCGGGCAATGGGACGTGTGGAAGTCGCTGGGCGCCTGCACCGGCGGCGGCACCGACACCACGCCGCCGACCGTGCCCTCGGGCCTGACGTCCAGCGGCATCACCAGCAGCAGCATCACGCTGAGCTGGGGCGCCTCCACCGACGCCGGCAGCGGCGTCAACAACTACGAGCTGCTGCGCGGCGGCTCGCTGATCGCCTCGCCGACGGCGACCAGCTACACCGACAGCGGCCTCTCGGCCGGCACCTCGTACAGCTACCAGGTCCGCGCGAAGGACAAGGCGGGCAACGTCTCCGGCCTGAGCAGCACGCTGCTGACCAGCACCGCCAGCAACGGCACCTGCGCGTCCGCGCCGGCCACGCCCTCGGGCCTGAGCTCGCCGTCCAAGAGCGCCACCAGCGTCAACCTGGCCTGGAACGCCGTCGCCGCCGGCCCGAACTGCACGGTGCAGTACCGCGTCAACCAGGGCTCGACGCAGGTCGCGCAGGGCGCGGCCACCAGCGCCAGCGTCACCAACCTGACGGCCAACACGAGCTACACCTTCACGGTCTCGGCCTTCAACCAGGCCGGTTCCTCGCAGCCGTCGGCGCCGATCACCGTCAAGACCGACACGCAGACCGCCGGCGACAAGGTGCTGCTGGGCTACTTCGCGCAGTGGGGCATCTACGGCCGCAACTACCACGTGAAGAACATCGACACGAGCGGCTCGGCGGCCAACCTGACGCACATCAACTATGCGTTCGGCAACGTGCGCAACAACGTCTGCGAAGTCGGCAAGATCATCCCGAGCAACGAGTCCACCGGTGAAGGCGGCGACGCCTTCGCCGACTACGGCAAGTCCTACGGCGCCGACCTGAGCGTCGACGGCGTGGCCGACACCTGGGACCAGCCGCTGCGCGGCAGCTGGAACCAGCTCAAGAAGCTCAAGGCCAAGTACCCCAAGATCAAGGTGCTGATCTCGCTGGGCGGCTGGACCTGGTCGCGCGGCTTCTCGAGCGCGGCGCGTCCGGAGAACCGGGTCAACTTCGTCAAGAGCTGCGTGGACGCCTACATCAAGGGCAACGTGCCGGTGAGCGACGGCGCGGGCGGCCCGGGCGCGGCGGCCGGCGTGTTCGACGGCATCGACCTCGACTGGGAGTACCCGAACGCCTGCGGCCTGGCCTGCGGCACGGCCGAGGATCGCGCGAACTTCACCGGCCTGCTGGCCGAGTTCCGCAAGCAGCTGGACGCGGTGCGTCCGGGCCTGCTGCTGTCGATCGCGTCGGGCGCGGGCGTGGACAAGGTGCGGGCCTATGACCCGGACCAGATCCATCCGTACCTGAACTTCATCAACGTGATGACGTACGACTTCCACGGCGGCTGGGACACGATCACCGGGTTCCACTCGGCGCTGTACGCGCCGGCCAACGATCCGTCGACGGGTGACGTGAAGAAGTACAACACCAACGACGCGATGCAGGCCTTCCTGGACAAGGGCGTGCCGGCCTCGAAGCTGAACGTCGGCATCGGCTTCTACGGCCGCGGCTGGACCAACGTGCCCAACGTCAACAACGGGCTGTACCAGACCGGCACGCCGGCCCCGGGCACCTACGAGGCGGGCAACGAGGACTACAAGGTCCTGAAGAACCTGCAGGGTTACACCAGCCGGATCGACGACGTCAGCAAGGCGCAGTGGATCTACAACGGCTCGACCTTCTGGAGCTTCGACACGCCGGCCACGATCGCCATCAAGATGGCCTACGTGAAGTCCAAGGGCTTCGGCGGCGCGTTCTTCTGGGAGTTCTCGGGCGACGATCCGACGGCCTCGCTGTCCAAGGCCATGGGCGCCGGCCTGAAGTAAGGCCTGAAGTCAGGCGCCCAGCAGGGCCAAGCCCCTCGGAGGCGGTGTCAGCCGCCTCCCGGAGAGGGGTCACGAGCCCCCGCGCGGTCCTCCGCGCGGGGGCTTTTTTCATCCCGCTTCCCGCCGGCGGGCCCTCCGGCGGCCCTCCGACGGCCCTCCGACGGCCCTCCTGCCAGGCCATGGCAGCTACCCCCAGGATCGCGATTGAATACTGTACGTTCATCCAGTATTCTCAACTTCCATTCAGTCGTCGAGCCACCGAGGTACCCGTCATGCGCCGCTACGAAGTCATCCTGGAACGAGTCATGGTCCCCTACCACCAGCGCGAGCTGGCCTGCCTCATCGCCATGCAGGTGCTGGACGCCCGCCTGGGCGGTCCCGCGGGCGTGGTGGACGCGTTCAACGCCGCAGGGGCGGTGACGGGCGGGGATCCGCGCTGGTCGGTGCCCGAATCGGCGTCCCGGGCCGACGTCGCCGCGGTGAAGCGCTGGCGGCGCGCCACGGAGGCCGCGCTCGACGCCATCGAGCAGGGCTTCGCGCATGTCTTCGTCGGCATGTCGGCGCAGGAGATCGCGCTGGCCCGCGCCGATGAGTGCCTCAGCATCGTGCCGCACGCGATGGAGGCGCCGGCCCGCCTGCTGTCCGAAGCCCGCGTCGGTCTGCCGTGGTCCGCGACGGCCGCCGTCATGGTCAGCGCGGCCGCCCAGGCCGCGATCGTGCCGCCGGTCGCGATGCTGACGCACATGCCGACCCTGGCGCACGCGGCGATGCTGGCCCGCTGACGCGCGTCAGGCGCGCTCCGCGGGTTCGGAGATCTCGATGAGGTTGAGGTCGGGATCGCGCACGTAGACCGAGCGGATCTTGCCCGTCGCGCCGGTACGCATCACCGGCCCTTCGACGATGGCCACCTGCAGCGCGTTCAAGCGGTCGATCACCTGATCCAGCGGGATCGCCGCGATGAGGCACAGGTCCAGCGCGCCCGGCACCGGCGTATGGGCCTTGGGCTCGAACTCCCGGCCCTTCACATGCAGGTTGATCTTCTGCTGGCCGAAGAGGAAGGCCTGCCGCGTCACCGGCGGCGTTCCGCCCACGAAGCTTTCCAGGCGCATGCCCAGCACCTCGGTGTAGAAGCGGATGCACGCCGCCTCGTCGGCGGTGGTGAGGACCAGGTGGTCGAGGTGATCGATCAAGACAGGCTCCCGTCGGACGACGACGCCCGGATTCTGCCTGCCTCCCCGCGGCCGACCCTCAACTGGCGCGCAACACCAGGTCCCTGATCCGCGCCAGCCGCGGCGCGACCACGGGCACGGTCAGCATCGTCGAGCCCACCGCCATCAGCAGCAGCGCGGTGAAGGTCTCGTTCGTGATGATCTGTTTGTCCAGCAGCACGTTGGCGAAGATGATCATGATCAGCGCCTTGGTCTGCAGCAGCCAGCCGATGATGCCGGCCTCGCCGGGCGCCCATCGGAGGATGCGACCGGCCAGGTGCGTGCCCAGCAGCTTGCCGCTGACCGACGCCGCCAGCAGCAGCGCGGCCGCGGCGAACACCATGCCGCCCTCCAGCCCCCACTGCGTCCGCAGGCCCGTGCTGAGGAAGAAGACCGGCATGATCACCAGCAGCACATGATGGCGCAGCGCGTCCATCTGCTGCTGCTCGAACCATTCCGCATCCATCACGACGCCGGCCAGGAAGGCGCCGACCATGTAGTGCAGCCCCGACCAGTCGGCGCCGAACGCGATGACCGCCAGCCAGATCAGGCCCACGTACCAGCGGTCCCGCGCGGGGATCGCGCGCATCAGGCGCCGGAAGAGCACCGTCGCGATGGCGAATGCGGCCAGGAACAGCCCCTGCTTGCCCACCCGCGACCAGTCCATCAGGATCACCGCCAGCACGCCCCAGATCAGGATGTCGTCCAGGCTGGCGTAACGGAGGATGCGCTGGCCGATCGGCTGGCGCAGGATCTCCAGCTTCTCCATCAGAAGGATCAGGATGGGCAGCGCCGTCACTGCGCAGGCCATGCCGACGCCGACGACGAACTGCCAGGTCTGCGCCCGCGGGCCCATCCACTGCGATCCCATCCCCAGCAGCAGCACCGCCGCGGCCGAGCCGAACACCATCGGCACGCCCAGCGCGAGTCCAGCGGTGATGCCGCTCTCCACGCGGTGCGCCCACATCTTCCTGAGATCGAGTTCGACGCCGGCGATCCACACGAAGATCATCACCGCCCACCACGCCACGCCATTGAGCGACTGCACGACCGCGGGGTTGAAGACGAACTGGTAGTACTCGGGAAAGGCCCGGCCCAGCACGCCCGGACCGAGCAGGATGCCGGTGATGATCTGCACCACGACCAGCGGGGCGAAGTAGTCCGTGCCCCCCAGGCGCCAGACCAGGTAGGGGACGGTGAAGATGATCGCCATGGCGATCAGGAAGATCTCGGTGGTGCTCATGGGCGGCTCCGCTGCGCTGCCCGCCGTCCGGTGCGCCGGGACGCCCGACCGATCGATGACAACGTTGTCTATCGGGATTCCGATTGTGGGGGGCCAGCCCCCGCAATCACCGCCCTCGCTTTCCCTATGCCTTCATGAAAGCGGTTTCAGTGGATTTCACTGCGGCAGTCCGGCGCCGGCAATAGGGGCTCTCCCGCTGGTCGCGGCGATCAGGCCGAGCACGCGGCCCGGCTCGGCGCCGACCATGTCCCAGGTGAAGCGCCATTCCCAGTTGCCGCCCAGCACGCCGGGGACGTTCATCCGGTGCTCGCTGCCCAGGCCCAGCACGTCCTGCAGCGGGTAGACCGCGACGTTGGCCACCGAGTTCGCGCAGGCGCGGATCATGGCCCAGTGGATGTCGCGGTCCTCGGCGGGCAGGTAGGCGGCCGCGAAGGCGCGCTCATGGGCGCTGGCCTGGTTCCACCAGCCGCGCACCGTGTCGTTGTCGTGCGTGCCGGTGTAGCAGACGGCCGCGCGCGGCCAGTTGTGCGGCAGGAACTCGTGCCCGCCGTCGCCGCCGAAGCCGAACTGCAGGATCTTCATGCCGGGGTAGGCGAGCGCGTCGCGCAGCTCGTGCACGTCGGGGGTGATGAAGCCCAGGTCCTCGGCCACGATGGGCAGCGTGCCCAGCGACTTGGCGATGGCGTCGAACAGCGCCTTGCCCGGGCCGGTCTTCCAGACGCCGCGCGTGGCGTCGGGGCTGTCGGCGGGGATCTCGTAGTAGGCCGCGAAGCCGCGGAAGTGGTCGATGCGGAACACGTCGGCCGAGCTCAGCATGCGCTTCACCCGCGCGGTCCACCAGGCGAAGTGCTCGTGGGCCATCTTGTCCCAGCGGTACATCGGATTGCCCCAGCGCTGGCCGGTGGCCGCCATCGCGTCCGGCGGCACGCCGGCGACGACGGTGGTCTGGAAGTTCTCGTCGAACTCGTACAGGTCGGGGCGCGCCCAGCAGTCGGCGCTGTCGTGCGCGACGAAGATCGGCAGGTCGCCCATGATGTGGACGCCGCGCGCATTGGCGTAGGTCTTCAGCGCGCCGACCTGGACATCGAAGTTCCACTGCACGAACTGCCAGAAGCCGACCTCGTCGGCGTACTGCTCGCGCGCGGCGTCGAGCGCGCCGGGCTCGCGGGCGGCCAGGTCCCGCGGCCACTCCCACCACGCCTGGCCGTGGCGCGACGAGCGGACCGCCATGAACAGCGCGTAGTCCGGCAGCCAGTCCCGTTGCGACTCGCACCACAGCTCGTAGCTCGCGCGGTCCGCGGCCGTTGCCTTGGCGAAGAAACCGGCCGCGGCGGCGCGCAGCTGCTGTTCGCGCCACGGGAGGACCTTCGCGTAGTCGACGCGCCTTGCATCGAAGCCGCCCTCGGGCAGCACCGGCGCCGCGAGCCAGCCCTTCTCCACCAGCGGCTCGAAGGCCACCATCCAGGGATTGCCGGCGAAGGCCGACACGCCCTGGTAGGGGCTCTCGCCCGGGCCGATCGGCGTGCTCGGCAGCCACTGCCAGAGGGCCTGGCCGGCCGACTGCAGCCAGTCGACGAAATGGAAGGCCTCGGGGCCGAAGTCGCCCGCGCCGTTGGGGCCGGGCAGCGAGGTGATGTGCAGCAGCACGCCGGATTGGCGCTTGTTCAGATCGATCGTCATGGTGTCGCTCGAGGGGTCGGTATTCGGAATATCAGGAATGCTTGGAAGCGGCGGCGAACAGCAGCAGCGCACGCGCCGGCGCGATGAGCGCATCCTCGCTCAAGGTCGCCGGGGCAAGTTCGCCGCTGCTGTCGATCAGCAGGCGCCAGGACGATGCGCCCTCGCCTGCCGCGGGCCATGCGATGCGGGTCGGCGTCGCGCCGGGATTGACGATCAGCAGCAGCCGTTCGCAGGGGTCGCTCAGCAGCGCGCTCAACGCGAATTGTCGGTCGTCGCTCCAGTCGTGCTCGCGCATCTCGTGCCCGTCGGGATGGAACCAGCGCAACGCGCTCGCGCCCTGCGGCGAGCCGTCCGATCCGGATTCAGGCGCGCAACCCGCCACCGCGAACCACTCGGCATGACGCAGCAGCGGATGCGCACGCCGCAGTCGTGCCAGTTCGGCGGTGAAGGCGATCAGCGCGTCGTCGGCATTCGGCCAGTCGAGCCAGCCGATCTCGTTGTCCTGGCAGTAGGCGTTGTTGTTGCCGCCCTGCCCGTTGCCGAACTCGTCGCCCGCGTACAGCATCGGCGTGCCCTGCGACAGCAGCAGCGTCGCGAGCATCGCGCGGCGCGCGCGCTCGCGGGCGTCGCGGATGGCGGGATCGTCGGTGGGCCCTTCGACGCCGAAGTTGCCGCACAGCTCGCCGTCGCGGCCGTCACGGTTGTCCTCGCCGTTGGCCTCGTTGTGCTTGCGGCTGTGGCTGACGAGATCGTTCAGCGTGTAGCCGTCGTGCACGGCCAGGAAGTTGATCGAGGCGAGCGGCGAGCGCTGGCCCGGCTCACCGCACGGTCCCGGCGGATGGAAGACATCGCTGGATGCGCCGAAGCGCCGCGCGAACTCGCCGCGTGTGACGGCCTTGCCGTCCGGCCCGTGACCGAGCCAGAACCCGCGCACGCCGTCGCGGAACTTGTCGTTCCACTCCATGAAGCGGCCGGGAAAACGACCGAGCTGATAACCGTCCGGACCGGCGTCCCAGGGCTCGGCGATCAGGTGCACCTGCGCCAGCAGCGGATCCTGCCGCAGCGCCGTGTAGAACGCGGCCTGCGGATCGTGGCCCGCGGCCGTGCGCCCGAGCACCGGCGCGAGATCGAAGCGGAAGCCGTCCACGCCCATGTCGCCGACCCAGAAGCGCAGCGAGTCCAGCACCAGTTGCGCCACGCGCGGGTGCTCGACATTGACCGTGTTGCCGCAGGCGGTGAAGTTCTCCATCCGCGACGGATCGTCGGCCTGCAGGCGGTAATAGCTCTTCTGGTCCAGCCCGCGCAAGGACAGCGTCGGGCCCCACTCGTTGCCCTCGGGCGTGTGGTTGTAGACGACGTCGAGCACCACCTCGAGTCCGGCGTCGTGCAGGGTCCGGACCATCGCGCGGAACTCGTCGGCGACCGCGGCCGGATCGTCGCGCGCGGCAGCGGACGCGAGCCGCGGATCGGGCGCGAAGAAGCCCAGCGTGTTGTAGCCCCAGTAGTTGCGCAGGCCGGTGCCGAAGAGGTGCGGCTCGTCGACGGCGAACTGCACCGGCAGCAGCGACAGCGTGGTCACGCCCAGCCGTTTGAAGTGGGCGATGGCCGCCGGATGCGCGAGCCCCGCATAGCTGCCGCGCAGCGCCTGCGGGATCTGCGGATGGCGCATCGAGAAGCCCTTCACATGGACCTCGTAGAGCACCACGTCCTGCGGCGCATGGCGCGGCGCACTGGCGCGCGGGCTCGGGCCGGCGGGCGGCGCGGCGACACGCGCCTTCAGGGCGGTCGCGCCGTTGTCGCGCCCGTCCAGCGCCATCGGCCCGTCGGGGTGGCCGAAGGGATAAGCGTGGTCCTCGGGCAGGTTGCGGAACTCGCCGACGATCTCGCGGGCGTACGGGTCCAGCAGCAGCTTGGCGGCGTTGAAGCGGTGCCCTTCGCGCGGCGCATGCGGGCCGTGCGCGCGCAGGCCGTACAGCTGCCCCGCCCGTGCACCGGACAGGAAGCCGGTCCACACGCCGTCGACGGGGCCCTGCAGCGCGTGGCGCGCCAGTTCGGTGGTGCCGGCATCGTCGTACAGGCACACCTCCACGCGGGTCGCATGCGCCGAGAACACCGCGAAGTTGACGCCGCCGTCGCGGACGGTGGCGCCCAGCGGCTCATGGCGGCCGGGCATCAGGACCCGCGCCGCCGACGATGCGACGAGGGAGGCCCTCTGCGGATCATTCGGCGATGCGGACAGGTCGGAAGGAGCGCTCATTCGAAACGTCGTTGAAAGGTCGTCGCCGGCTCAGGCCGGCACCAGGAAGATCGTCGCCAGCGGCGGCAGCGTCAAGGTGATGGCGGGATCATCGTCCGGCGCCGATGCCGGTGCGCCGGTCGCGACCCCGCTGCCACCGTAGAGGGCCGCGTCGGTGTTCAGCACCTCGCGCCAGGCGCCGCCATGCGGCATCCGCAGCCGGTAGCCGACGCGCGTCACGGGCGTGAAGTTGCAGACGGCGACGACGCTGCCCCGTTCCGTCCCCGCGCCGCCGTGGCGGACCCACGCGAAGACCGAGTGCGCCACGTCGTCCTCGACCAGCCACTCGAACCCGTCGCGCTCGCTGTCGAGCCGATGCAGCGCGGGCCAGTCGCGATAGCGCCGGTTGAGATCGCCCACCAGGCGCTGGACGCCGGCATGGCGCGGATCGTCGAGCAGCGCCCACGGCAAGGTGCGCTCGAAGTGCCATTCGTCGCGTTGCGCGAATTCCTGGCCCATGAACAGCAGCTTCTTGCCGGGGTGCGCCCACATGAAGCCGAAGTACGCGCGCAGCTGGGCGAAGCGCTGCCAGTCGCCGCGGACGGCGGCCTCGCTCCCAGGGCCCTCAGCGCCCTCATTCCCCCCAGCCCCTTCCGCGCCGTCAGCGCCGTCAGCGCCTTCAGCGGCTTCAGCGGCTTCAGCGGCTTCAGCGGCTTCAGCGCCGGGCATCTTGCCCAGCAGCGAGCCCTTGCCATGGACCACCTCGTCATGCGACAGCGGCAGCTGGAAGTTCTCGCTGAAGGCGTAGACGAGGCCGAAGCTCATCTTCTCGTGGTGCCACGATCGGTGGATGGGCTGCTCGCGCATGTAGCGCAGCGTGTCGTTCATCCATCCCATGTTCCATTTGTAGTGGAAGCCCAGGCCGCCGACCGAGGTCGGCGCGGACACCAGCGGGAATGCGGTGGACTCCTCGGCGATCGTGATCACGCCGGGCGCTTCGCAGCCGAGCAGCTCGTTGAGGCGCTTGAACAGCGCGATGGCCTCGAGGTTCTCGGTGCCGCCGTGGATGTTGGGGATCCACTCGCCGTGCGGACGCGAGTAGTCGCGGTACAGCATGGACGCGACCGCGTCGACGCGCAGGCCGTCGATGCCGTAGCGCTCGGCCCAGAACAGCGCGGCACCGCACAGGAACTGCCGGACCTGCGGCTTGCCGAAGTCGTAGATCAGCGTCCGCCAGTCGCGATGCCAACCCTCGCGCGGGTCGGCGTATTCGTAGAGCGGCGTGCCGTCGAACTTCGCGAGGCCATGCGGATCCTCGGGGAAATGCGCCGGGACGAAATCGAGCAGCACGCCGAGGCCGGCCGCGTGGCACGCGTCGACGAAGCGGTGCATCCCGTCGGGAGCGCCCAGCCGCGCGGTCGGCGCATGCAGGCCCAGGGTCTGGTAGCCCCACGAGCCGTCGAAGGGAAACTCGGTGATCGGCATCAGCTCCACGTGCGTGAAGCCGAGCCCGGCCACGTACGGCGGAAGTTCGCGCGCGAGGAAGTCCCAATCCGGAAACGCGGCGCTGCCGCCATGGTTGCCGCCGTCGTCCCCGCCGTCGCGGACCTTGTCTCGACGCCAAGACATCGCGTGCACCTCGTACACGCTGATCGGCGCGTCGCGTCGATTGAGCGCCGCGCGGCCTTCGGGCAGCGCGTGCGGCGCGGGCAGGCCCTCGACGATGCTCGCGTTGTCCGGCCGCAGCTGGGCGCGGAACGCATAGGGATCCGCCTTCAGCGGCTGCACGGTGCCGTCCGGCCCGGTGATCTCGTACTTGTAGAACTGGCCGCGCGACGCGCCCGGCACGAAGACTTCCCAGATGCCGGCGTCCAGCCAGTCCGGCTCGTCCCGCGTCGCACGGCGCCGCATCGGATGCACCGCGCCCGACCACCCGTTGAAGTCGCCGACGACGGCGACCCGCGACGCGCGCGGCGCCCACACGGCGAAACGGACGCCGGACGCGCCCGCCACGACCACGGGATGCGCGCCCAGCCACAGCCACGGGCGCGGATGCTCGCCGCGCGCGAGCAGCGCGAGGTCGGCATCGGGCAGCAGCGTCGTCATCGAGGCAGTCCGCGACCCGAGCGTCAGCCCAGGCTCTTGACCGACCAGACGCGCTCGACGTATTCCTCGATCGTGCGGTCCGCCGAGAACATCCCCATGCCGGCGATGTTCAGCGCCACGCGTTCGGTCCAGGCGGCTGGCTGGCGGAACAGCGCGTCGACCTCGCGCTGCGCGCGCAGGTAGTCGGCGAAGTCCGCCATCAGCAGGTACTGGTCTTCGCCCAGCAGCTTGTCGATGAGCGTGCGGTAGCGGCCCGGGTCGCCCTGCGAGAACTCGCCGCGCGCGATCGCGTCGATGACGTCGAACAGCGCCGGGTTCTGCTCGACGACGCGACGCGGCTCGTAGCCGGCCCGCCGCAGCGCCTCGACCTTCTCCGTCTTCAGGCCGAAGGTGAACATGTTGCGCTCGCCGAAGGCCTGCGCCATCTCGATGTTGGCGCCGTCCCAGGTGCCGATCGTCAGCGCGCCGTTGAGCGCGAACTTCATGTTGCCCGTGCCCGACGCCTCGGTGCCGGCGGTGGAGATCTGCTCGGAGAGATCGGCGGCCGGGATGACCAGCTCGGCCATCGACACGCCGTAGTTGGGCAGGAAGACCAGCTTGAGCCGATCGCCGACGCGCGGGTCGCCGTCGATGACGCGGGCGACGTCGTGCGCGAGCTCGATGATGGCCTTCGCCGCCACGTAGGCCGACGCGGCCTTGCCCGCGATCACCACCGTCCGCGGCACCCAGTCGGCCGTCGGGTTCGCGACGATCGCCTGGTAGCGGCTGATGACGTGCAGCAGGTTCAGCAGCTGGCGCTTGTATTCATGGATGCGCTTGATCTGGACGTCGAAGAGGCTGTCGACGTTGAGCGTCACGCCCAGTTCGCGCTGGACGTGCGCGGCCAGCCGCTGCTTGTTGCCACGCTTGACGGCGCGCAGCGCCTCGCCGAGGCCCGCGTCGGCGGCCAGCGGGCGGAGCTGCGCCAGCTCGTCCAGGCGCCGGCGCCAGCCGGTGCCGATGCGATCGTCCAGCAGCGCCGACAGGCCCGGATTGGCCTGCTGCAGCCAGCGGCGCGGCGTCACGCCGTTGGTCACGTTGTGGAAGCGGCCCGGGAAGATCCGCGCGTAGTCCGCGAAGATGGTCTTCACCATCAGGTCCGAGTGCAGCGCCGCCACGCCGTTGACGCGGTGCGAGGCGACGATGCTCAGCGCCGCCATGCGCACGCGGCGCTCGTTGCCGCGGGCGTCGCCCTCGTCGATCAGCGACACGCGGCGCAGCAGGTCGATGTCGCCGGGGAAGCGCTGCTTCACGGTCTCCAGGAAGCGGTGGTTGATCTCGTAGACGATCTCGAGGTGGCGCGGCAGCAGCTGCTCGAACAGGCGGACCGGCCAGGTCTCCAGCGCCTCCGGCATCAGCGTGTGGTTGGTGTAGCTGACCGCCTCCCGCGTGATCGCCCAGGCTTCGTCCCAGCCCAGGCCGTGGTCGTCGAGCAGCAGCCGCATCAACTCCGCCGGCGCGAGCGCCGGATGCGTGTCGTTCAGGTGGATCGCATTGGTGCGGCCCAGGCCCGCGAGCGTGCCGGTCTCGCGCAGGTGGCGCGCGATCAGGTCCTGCATCGACGCGCTGACCAGGAAGAACTCCTGCTTCAGGCGGAGCCGGCGGCCGGCCTCGGTGCTGTCGTCGGGATAGAGCACCCAGTTGAGCGCGTCCGCCGCGACGCGGTGCGCGGCGGCGCCGTGGTGGTCGCCGCGGCAGAAGGCGTCGAAGTCGATCGGCGCCGCGGCCTGCGCGTGCCACTGGCGCAAGGTCGACACGCGCTCGCTGTGATGCGCCGGGACGATGAAGTCGTAGGCCTGCGCGATCAGGTGCTCGGTCGGCAGCCAGCGGCGCGAGCCGCTGGGGTCGACCGCGACGTGGCCGCCGAAGCCCACCGGGTAGCGGCACTCGGGGCGCGGCACTTCCCAGGGATTGCCCAGCGCCATCCAGTCGTCGGGCGACTCGACCTGGCGGCCGTCCCGGATGCCCTGCGCGAACATGCCGTACTGGTAACGCAATCCGTAGCCGAAGGACGGCAGGCCCAGCTCAGCGAACGAATCGAGGAAGCAGGCGGCCAGGCGGCCAAGGCCGCCGTTGCCGAGCGCCGCATCGCTTTCGCGCTCCAGCACGTCGGGCAAGGACTGACCCTCCCCGGCCTGCGCCGCGAAGGCCGCGCGCAGGGGCTCCTCCAGCTTCAGCGCCGCGAGCGCGTTGCCCAAGGCACGGCCCATCAGGAATTCCATCGACAGGTAATGCACCCGGCGCACCTCGGCCGCCGCGCCGCGCGCCGCGTCCGCCGCCTGCGTCGAGGCCCACCGTCGGTCCAGCACGTCGCGGCAGGCACCGGCGGCGGCGCGCATCATCGCGTGCAGCTCGGCGCTCGTGGCGCGGGCCCCGGCGGGCATCACGGCCGCGGCGGCGGCGACCGCGGCGGCGGTCACAGCGGCAGGGCTGGCCAGGGGGCGTTCACGTCGCAGCGCCTGCTCAAAGGCGGCGACCCGGTCGAGAGAGGCGGTCGTCATGCCGCGAAGTATCCCTCAAGCGCTTGAATTCTTGTAGTTTCACTACATCGGGTAATCCCGAGTTGGATTGCAAGTCCTTGATTACATGTGATTCATCTGATCAACACCGGGTGTCGCCGCGTTGTGGATCGTCAATCAGACATGTATATTCTCTACAAACAAGGAGACACCCCGTGGCGGACGTGAAGCTGCAAGCCGTGGCCAAGGCCTATGGCGAGACCAAGATCCTGCATGGCATCGACCTGGAGATCCGGGACGGTGAATTCATGGTCTTCGTCGGACCCTCGGGCTGCGGCAAGTCCACGCTGCTGCGCACGATCGCAGGCCTGGAGGACATCACCGGCGGCGAGCTGCGCATCGGCGGCCGGCTGGTCAACGACGTGCCGCCGGCGGAGCGCGGCATCGCGATGGTGTTCCAGAGCTACGCGCTCTATCCCCACATGAACCTGTACGACAACATGGCGTTCGGGTTGAAGCTGGCGAAGGTGCCCAAGGACGAGATCGAGCGCGCCGTGCGTTACGCCGCACGCATCCTGCACATCGAGCACCTGCTGGAACGCAAGCCCAAGGACCTCTCCGGCGGACAGCGCCAGCGCGTGGCCATCGGCCGCGCGATCGTGCGCAAGCCCGAAGTGTTCCTCTTCGACGAGCCGCTGTCCAACCTCGACGCCGCACTGCGCGTGCGCATGCGCTACGAGTTCGCGAAGCTGCACGAGGACCTCAAGACCACGATGGTCTACGTCACCCACGACCAGGTCGAGGCGATGACGCTGGCGGACCGCATCGTCGTGCTGAGCGCCGGCACCATCGAGCAGGTGGGCACGCCGCTGGAACTCTACGAGCATCCGGACAACCTCTTCGTCGCCGGCTTCATCGGCAGCCCGAAGATGAATTTCATCGAGGCCGAGGTCGTGACCGCGGGCGCCGATCACGCGACGGTGCGCCTGGGCGACGGCGCGATGATCCGCACGCGCGTCGACGCCTCGCGCGCCCGGGCCGGCGACAAGGTGACGCTGGGCCTGCGCCCCGAGCACTTCGAGGTCGGCGGCGACGCCAACCTGATCGCGAGCACCGTCACCTTCGTCGAATCGCTGGGCGGCGTCACGCATGCGTACTGCGCCTACCCGGGCGTCGAGGACGCGCTGACCTGCGAATTCGACGGCAGGACGCGGGTGCGCGCCGGCGACACGCTGCAGCTGCATCTGCCGCCGGACCTCTGCTACCTGTTCGACGCCCAGGGCCTGGCCTTCAAGCGGCTCGGAGCGGCGGCATGAAGCGTTCCCTGAAGCGCGCGGCCACGCGCTCGGCGCTGTCCCGCGGCGCATTCGCGGCGGTGGCCGCCGTCGCACTGCTCGGCGGCTGCGAGAAGGTCGCGGCGCAGACGCCGCCCAAGCTGCTGGTCTGGATCAACGGCGACAAGGCCTACAACGGCCTGCAGAAGGTCGGCGACGCGTTCGAGCGCGAGTCCGGCGTGAAGGTCGTCGTCGAGCATCCGGTCGACGCGCCCGAGAAGTACACCCAGGCTGCCGGCGCCGGCAAGGGCCCGGACGTCTTCTGCTGGCCGCACGACCGTGTGGGCGAGTGGGCCAAGGCCGGGCTGCTCACGCCGGTGCAGCCGCGCCAGGCGCTCTACGACGAGGTCGAGCCCGCCGCCTGGCAGGCCTTCCGCTACCAGGGCCGCCTCTGGGGCTACCCGATCGCGATTGAGACGACCGGCCTGATCTACAACAAGGCGCTGGTGGCCAAGCCGCCCGCGACCTGGGATGAGGTGATCGCCGTCGACAAGCAGCTGCGCCAGCGCGGCAAGCACGCGATCCTGTGGGACTACAACAAGAGCTTCTTCACCTGGCCGATGTTCGCGGGCGCCGGCGGCGTGATCTTCGAGCGTGACGCGCAGGGCGACTTCGACGCGCGGCAGGTCAAGGTCAACAACGACGGGGCGCTGGCCGCGGGCCGGATGCTGGAGCGCCTGATCACCGACGGCGTGATGCCGCGCGGCGCGCGCTATTCCGAGATGGAATCGGGCTTCGCGCGCGGCGAGGTCGCGATGATGATCTCCGGTCCCTGGGCGTGGGAGAACGCGCGCAAGGCCGGCATCGACATCGGCGTCGCGGCCATCCCGGCGGTGGTGGCGGGCAAGCCGTCCAAGCCCTTCGTCGGGGTACTGGGCTGCATGATCTCGGCGCCGTCGAAGAACAAGGACCTCGCGCGCGAGTTCATCGAGCGCCACCTGATGCGGCCCGCGTCGCTGCAGGTGCTCGACGCCGACGTGCCGATCGGCGTGCCGGCCAACAAGGCCTTCTACCAGCAGCTGTCGGTGAACCCGCTGATCCGCGCCAGCATGGAGAACGCCCGCGCCGGCGAGGCCATTCCCAACATCCCCGAGGTGGGCCGCTTCTGGACCGCGATGGACGCGGCGCTGGAGGCGATCACCAACGGCCTGCAAAGCCCCAAGGACGCGCTGGACGGCGCGTCCGGCCGGATGCTGCTGAAGCAATGAACGCCACCACCGCATCGACGTCGACGCTGGCCGCCACGCTGCCGGGCTCGCCGCTGTCCGAGGCCTACACGCGCCAGCCGCCCGGCGCGCTGGACCGGCTCACGAAGGCGCTGTACTGGCCGACGATGGCCGTGATCGCGCTGGGCGCGCTCTACCTCGTCTTCATGCTGTACGCGGCCGGGCTGACGAGCTGGGCGCTCGGCGTGCTGCTGCTCTTCGGCGCCGGTTTCGCCGTCTACCTGTCCAAGGCCGGCTTCGCGTATCGCTACCTGTTCCCCGGCGTGGCCGGGATGCTGCTGTTCATCGCGTTCCCGCTCGCGTACACGACGCAGATCGGCTTCACCAACTACTCGTCGGCCCATCTGCTCAGTCAGGAGCGCGTGCGCGAGTTCCTGCTCGACCAGCACGACACCGCGCTCGAGGCCGTGCGCGACTACAGCGTGCACGGCGCGGGCGGCGACTTCCGCGTGGTGCTGCGCGACCCGGCCACCGGCGCGGCGCAGTTCGTGTCGCCGCCGCTGGCGCTGCGCCAGGGCTCGAAGCCGGTCGACGTCGCGATGCAGGCGACCGGGCCCGCGGACGCGACGCTGGGCACTGCGCTCACGCTGAAGGAACTGGTCGAGCACCGCCAGGCGCTGGCGCAACTGCGCCTGCGACTGCCGGGAGAAAGCGGCGGCACGGCGGCCACCGGCGGCACGGGCGAGGCCTCGACACTGCGCTACCTCGGCCTGCGCGAGTTCGGCCCGATCCGTCCGCACTACGAGGAGCAGCCCGACGGCGCGTTGAAACGCGTCGCCGACGGCGCCCTCTTCCGTCCCGACGCGAGCACCGGCTACTACGAAGGCCAGGGCGCGGCGGCGGGCACGCACCTCGCGCCCGGCTACAAGGTCATGGTCGGCGCGCAGAACTACAAGCGCATGCTGTTCGACGCGGAGTTCCGCGGTCCCTTCCTGTCGATCTTCAGCTGGACGGTGGTGTTCTCGCTGCTGACGGTGGTCTTCGCCACGGCGATCGGCATGATGCTGGCGGTGCTGCTGAACTGGGAAGACCTGCGCTACCGCACGGCCTACCGCACGCTGCTGTTCCTGCCCTACGCGGTGCCGGGCTTCATCTCGATCCTCGTGTTCAAGGGCTTGTTCAACCAGAACTTCGGCGAGATCAACGCGATCCTGGACGCGCTCTTCGGCGTGCGGCCGGCGTGGTTCGCGGATCCGTCGCTGGCGCGCACCATGCTGCTGATCGTCAACGTGTGGCTGGGTTACCCGTACGTGATGATCCTGTGCACGGGCCTGCTGAAGTCGATCCCGTCCGACCTCTACGAGGCCTCGGCGCTTGCGGGCGCGGGACCGCTGACCAACTTCTTCAAGATCACGGCGCCGCTGATCATCAAGCCGCTGTCGCCGCTGCTGGTCTCGGCCTTCGCGTTCAACTTCAACAACTTCGTGCTGATCGCGCTGCTGACCGACGGGCGGCCGGACTACCTGTCCACCAAGATCCCTGCCGGGCAGACCGACATCCTGGTCAGCTACACGTATCGCATCGCTTTCCGCGACTCGGGGACGGACTTCGGTTTGGCCGCGGCCATCTCGACGCTGATCTTCGTGCTCGTCGCCGGCATGTCGCTGCTCAACCTGCGCCTCATGCGCAACGCCAACCGCTGAGGACCTCACCATGGCCATCGTTCGAGGCAAGCAGGCGCGCTGGCGCGTCATCGCGGCACATGTGATGCTGTGGATCTTCCTGGCGGTCACGCTCTTCCCGCTGCTGGCGGTGGTGTCGATCTCGCTGCGGCCGGGCAACTTCGCGACCGGCAGCCTGATCCCGACGACCATCAGCCTGGAGCACTGGCAGCTGGCGCTGGGCATTCCGTACCAGGCGGCGGACGGCTCGCTGGTGCAGCCGCCCTTCCCGGTGCTGACGTGGCTGTGGAACTCGATCAAGGTGGCGACGATCTCGGCGGTGCTGATCGTGGCGATCTCGACGACGGCGGCCTACGGTTTCGCGCGGCTGAAGTTCCCGTTCAAGGCCAGCATCCTCAACAGCATGCTGCTGCTGCAGATGTTCCCGGCGGTGCTGGCGCTGGTGGCGATCTACGCCATCTTCGAGACCATCGGCACCTTCGTGCCGTGGCTGGGCATCGAGACGCACGCGGGCGTGATCGTCGCCTACCTGGGCGGCGTGGCGACGCACATCTGGACGATCAAGGGCTACTTCGAGACCATCCCCGTGGAGATCGAGGAGAACGCCAAGGTCGACGGCGCGTCGCACTGGCAGGCGTTCCGGCTGGTGCTGCTGCCGATGGCGGTGCCCATCCTGATGGTGGTGTTCGTGCTGGCCTTCATCGGCTGCATCATCGAGTACCCGGTGGCGTCGGTGCTGCTGCGCGAGGAATCGAACCTCACGCTGGCGGTAGGGTCAAAGTACTTCCTGCACGACCAGCGCTTCCTGTGGGGCGACTTCGCGGCCGCGGCCGTCCTGTCGGGCCTGCCGATCACGGCGGTGTTCCTGCTGGCGCAGCGGTGGATCGTGTCGGGGCTCACCGCGGGTGGCGTGAAAGGCTGAGCCCCTTTCCGCCCACCCCCGCGCACAAGAGATCTTCCGGCACGCGGCGCCTGGCGCTGCGAAGCGCGCGGCGTTCCATCCGCGGATCTTCTCCCTGTCCATGGCGAACTTTCATTTGTCAGTCGACAACTGAAGGACGACATCAGCAGCCAGGGAGATGTCGTGCCTCCGTCGACCATTCAGCGCGCTCCGCAGCAGGACGCCCTTGCCCTTTTCGAAGGGGCCGAGTCCTTCCAGTCGTACCTGAACCGATACGCGCATGAGCTTCCCCGCCTGACACCAGGATCGTTCATGGAGAAAGCGCGCGGATCTCCCGACTTGAATTGCCACTGCTATGCGATCGGCATGGAGAGCGGATACGAATCCCCAGCGGAGCGCTTGACGAAGGGCCTGTCGCGGATGGAATGTCTGCAGCGCATCACCGCATGGTTCCAGGATAGAGGCTTCGTTCCGATCGAAGCAGCCAACCAGCAGGAACTCACGCGCCGCGACAAGAGACACGAGAAGGTCGTCGTCTATGGGATCACCGGTTCACAGGCACGCGAGTTCCTGAGGGAAAGAACCAGCAGGATCAGCGAAGACCTCAAGAGCACGTTGGCGGTCGCCTTCAGTCATGGCGACGATGCCCTCTATCCCACGCACTCCATCGTGCAGCACTTCGACGGCCAATGGGAATCCAAGATGGGGTCCGGCCCGGTCATCCGGATCGATTCACCCGAGTGTTTCAGCGGTGGCGTCTACGGAATGCCGGCGCTGGCCTTCCAAAGGCCTCGAAGGCGTTTCGGGTGAACGCGTCGTCCTCGTTGGGGCAACGCCAAGCCGCGTGCGACCCTCATTCCGTTTCGGGCGTGCGCCTCGCTTCACGTAACTTTGCGAAGCGCGCGAGGCCTTGCGGCGCAAGGGCCCTCACGCGGCCTTGACGACGAGTGACACGGATCCGTCATGCGTGATTTCTAGAGTGCGCGGCGTTTCGACCGGTCCCCTTCCGGGACCTTCGAGCACAGCCATCGCCACCACTCCAGGACTCCCATGCGACCCAGCAAAACCACCGCGCTGAACGTCTCGCTCACCCTCGTTGCCGCGGCCATCCTGGCCGCCTGCGGCTCCGACAACGACACCGCCTCGCCGAGCGTCACGATCAACGGCGTCGTCACCGCCACCAGCTTCACCGCCGGCAGCGCCACCGATCCCACGATCGCCCCCGCCTACTACGTCGGCGCCAAGGTCTGCGTCGACACCAACGGCAACGGCGTCTGCGACACCACCGAGAACCCGGTCGTCACCGACGCCAAGGGCCACTTCTCGCTGACCGTGCCGGCCAACGCCGCGCTGATCGCCGACATCGGCACCGACGCCACCCTGTCCACCACCGGCGCCAAGGTCGCCAGCCGCGACGTGCTGCGCGCGTCGCTGGACCAGGTCATGGAGCAGGCCGGCAACGTCGTGATCAGCCCGCTGTCGTCGGAAGTGCAACGCCTGGTCGAAGCCAACGGCAGCAGCTACGCCGTCGAGAAGCAGACCGTGGCCACGCGCATCGGCGTGTCGCTGGCCAACGTGCTGACCGACGTGAACACCGTCACCGGCGCCGACCAGGCCGCCATGCTGGCCGAGTCCAAGGCGCTGGACAACCGCTTCACCTACGCGATCACCAAGCTGGACCGCGGCGACCTCTACCCCGACGCGCTGGCCGCGCCCGGCGGCGACCCGCGTCTGGCCGGCGCCGCCAACGTGAGCGCCGCCACCGCGCCCACCGGCACCGACACGCGCACCAAGATCACCTTCGTGCAATCGCAGCAGGCCGCTTTCGCGCTCGAAGGCGTGCCGCGCTACGACCACCTCTTCATCGTGATGCTGGAGAACAAGGCCACGCTGTCGATCAAGGGCTCGCCCTGGGCGCCCAAGATCAACGCCCTGCTCGCGTCCGGCAACCAACTGACCAGCTACTACGCCACGGGCAACCCGTCCGAGCCGAACTACACGGCCCTCGGCGGCGCCGACGACTTCGGCATCACCGACGACAGCCAGTGGAATTGCGACGCCACCGGCGCCAACGCGGTCCAGGATCTGCCGCTGCCGGACAAGACCCAGCCGGGGCTGGCGAGCTCGCCGTTCGCCGCCAGCTGCACGCAGACCGCTGCGGTCAACCACACCATCGTCGGCAAGCCCAACCTGTTCAACGCGATCACGGCCGCCGGCATGACCTGGCGCACCTACAGCGAGTCGATGAACCCGGGCCAGGACTTCCGCACCGACTCGGTCGCCGACGCCGCCGTCACGGCTGCCGACAACGTCTACGCGCCGGGCACGATCAACGGCAACACCGTCGCGGTCGGCACCGCCGGCCTGACGCTGCCGATGCCCGCCGGCCTGTACAAGACCAAGCACCATCCGGGCATGGCCTACCAGAACGTCCGCAGCGCGCCGGAGTTCAAGTACAGCAACCGCACCATGGGCGGCGGCCAGTGGGACGCCAACCTCAAGAGCAGCTCCGCCTACGCCATGCCGGCCAACTACGACGTCGACCAGCTCGGCACCGACCTGGCCAGCGGCAAGGTCGGCACGCTGAACTTCCTGGTCCCCGACCAGTGCGACGACATGCACGGCATCAGCGTCAGCGGCAAGCTGGCCAACGGCACGACCGCCCCGGCCAGCGACTGCGGCAGCGTCGCCAACAACGTGGCGCAGAGCTCGGCGGCCAACATCATCACGCGCGGCGACAACTACGTGGACGCGCTGGTGAAGAAGATCCAGGCCTCGGCGCTGTGGAAGAACCCGGCCAAGCGCGTCGCCATCGTGCTGATGTTCGACGAAGGCAGCGCCACCTCGGGCTTCAACTCCTGCTGCGGCTGGAACGTGTCCAACAGCGCGGTGTCCAAGCCGGTGGTGGTCGATGCGAAGACCGGCGCGGTCACCGTCGACGCCAGCATCAACAACTACACCAAGGGCAACCGCGGCCACGGCCAGAGCATCTTCGGCATCCTGACCAACCAGGCCGACGCGCCCAAGGGCGTGTCGGACGGCGATGCCTACAGCCACTTCTCGTTCGTGCGCACGCTGCAGGACATGTTCCAGCTGGCCGACCCGGCGGTGGACGCGTCGTACATGAACCGCTCGAAGTACACCGAGAAGTTCATCGCGGCCAACATCCTCAACCTGCCGGAGTACGCCGGCAGCGCCGACACCCACTTCGACTCGGTGCGCGCGATCAACCATGCGTGGAAGGCCCCGGCCAACTACACGCAGAAGCAGTCGGCCGACGTGAACACGGCCGCGCAGATCGGCGCCGACGCGGTCCAGACCAACGTCTGGGCGTTGAAGAAGTGATCGCCGTCCTCCGCGCCGGCGTGGCGCTCGGCGTCGGCCTGCTGCTGGCCGGCTGCGGGCCGTCCGGCAGCGACGACACCGGGAGCGCTGCGTCCGGCGCGGAGGCGGCCTCCTCCGCCGGCACCGCGCTGAACCCGGTCACGACGCTGAGTCCCGTCGCCGAGATCGGCCGCAAGATGTTCTTCGACACGACGCTGTCGGGCTCCGGCCGCATGGCCTGCGCGACCTGCCACGATCCGAAGAATGCCTACGGCCCGCCGAACGACCTGTCGGTGCAGCTCGGCGGTCCCGCGCTGAAGAGCGCCGGCCTGCGCGCCGTGCCGTCGCTGCGCTACAAGGACGCGACGCCGCCCTACGCGGACCTGCTCGACAACCCCGATGGCGTCAGCGTGCCGGGCCCCGGCGGCGGCTTCGCCTGGGACGGTCGCGCGGCGACACTCGCCGAGCAGGCGGTCCTGCCGCTGCTGGACCCCAACGAGATGGCCAACGCCAGCGCCGCCGACGTCGTGAAGAAGCTGCAGGCCGGCCCGTATGCCGAGCAGTTCCGGCAGGCCTTCGGCGCGACGATCTTCGACAACGCGGAGCAGGCCTTCGCCGCGGCCGGCAAGGCGCTGCAGGCCTTCCAGCTGGAGGACGTGAGCTTCCATCCGTATTCGAGCAAGTTCGACCTCTACATCGGCAACAAGATCGGCGGCGTGCTGACGGCAGCCGAAGCGCGCGGCCTGAAGGTCTTCGCCGATCCGAACGGCGGCAACTGCGCGTCGTGCCACTACCAGGGCGCCGGCCTGAACGGCAGCACGGCGATCTTCACGGACTTCTCCTACGAGGCGATCGGCGTGCCGCGCAACGCGGCGATCCCGGCCAATGCGGACGCGAGCTACGCCGACATCGGCCTGTGCGGCCCGCTGCGCACCGACCACGCGCCGGTGAAGGGCAACAGCTTCTGCGGCATGTTCAAGTCGCCGACGCTGCGCAACGTCGCGACGCGCCGCAGCTTCTTCCACAACGGGATCTTCCATTCGCTGGAGCAGACGATCCGCTTCTACAACACGCGCGACACGATGCCCGAGCTCTGGTATCCGACCGAGGGCGGCACGCCCAAGGCGACGCCGGATCCCGACTTCCCGACCTACGGCCTGATCACCACGCAGTACGTCGGCGGCCAGGTGCGCAAGTTCGACGACCTGCCGAAGGCCTTCATCGGCAACATCGACACGCAGATGCCGCTGGACGGCCGCGCGGCGCACAGCAAGCCGCCGATGTCGGAGCAGGACATCGCCGACCTGCTCTGCTTCCTGAACACGCTCAACGACAAGGACACCCAGCCGGCGAAAGCGCCCGCAGCGGGTGCCTGCACGTCGTGATGCTCTCTTCCGATTTCTCCATGTCCATCTTCCGCATGTCGTCCGCTTCCCCTCCTCATCGCGCCATGCGCGCTGCCCGCGTCGTCGTCTCCGCGCTCGCGCTGACCGCGCTGACCGCCTGCTCGCGGTCCGGCGAGCCGTCGGCCTCGACGGCGTCGACTGAGCCGACCGCGGATCACTTCGTCGCCGGCATGCAGGACTACCTCGCCAAGCGCGGCGACTTGTGCCTGGCCAAGAACGAGTGGCCCATCGATCTGACGCAGCGCGAGATCGACGCCGGCGCGCGCAACGCGCTGCAGATGCCCGTGCTGGAGCGGCTGGGGCTGGCGAGCTCGACGGTGGCCGAGGTCGACGTGAAGGACGACAACGAGGTGTCGCACCACATGAAGGTCCGCCGCTACGCGCTGACCGAGACCGGCAAGCAGTTCTACGTGATGCGCGAGCAGCTGCGCCCTGACGGCGGCAAGGAGACGCGCGGCGACTTCTGCGCGGCCAGGCTGAGCCTGGACAAGGTGGTGCATTGGGAGCTCGGCGGCGAGGGCAAGGAACGGCACGCGATCGTCAGCTACACCTACCAGGTCAAGGCTGCGCCATGGACCGGCGATGCCGAGCTGCAAAAGGTGTTTCCCGTCGTGGCGCAGGTGATCCGCGGCGCCGGCAGTGCGCAGCTGCAGGAGACGTTCAAGAAGACGGAGACCGGTTGGGTCGCCGTTGACCTGCTCTGAGCGGCACGCCGTCATGACGACCGTTGTGCGCTTTCCTTCCGCGCTGGGGGACTGGGTCCGCCAGCATCTGGACAACGGCGTGGCGCCGGGCGAGCTGCGAGGCGCGCTGCAGGAGCGCGACATCGCGGCCGAGGCGGCGCAGGCGATCGTCGAGGCCTTCGTGCGAGCGCATCGCGGCGAGCGCGCGATGCCGGTGGATCAGGTCGAGCTTCAGCCCGGTTCGACGTCGATGGGAAGCTCGCCGGTGACGGGGACGTCGATGGGGACGTCGATGCAAATGTCGACGGGAATGTCGATGCCATCGGCGATCGACGGCGCCCCGCCCTATCGATATGAGACGCCGCGTTTTCGCCCGGGCACATCGATCGAGACGGGCGACCGCGTCGTACGCGTGGCCGCGCGCGCGGAGCGACCCATGCTGGCCGTGCTCAACAGCGTCTTCAGCGCCGACGAATGCGAGGAAGTGATCGCGCTGGCGCGAGGGCGGCTGCGGCCATCGACGCTTGTCGACCCGCGCACCGGGCGCGACGTCGTGAGTGGCCTGCGAAGCAGCCTCGGCATGTTCTTCCGCCCGGCGGAGACGCCGCTGATCGCGCGCCTGGACCGGCGCATCGCGGAGATCATGAACCTGCCGGTCTCGCACGGCGAAGGGCTGCAGATCCTGCACTACCCCGAGGGCGCCGGCAGCGCGCCGCACTACGACTTCCTCGTGCCGTCGAACCCGGCGAATCAGGCGTCGATTGCGCGCAGCGGGCAGCGGGTCAGCACGCTCGTCACCTACCTGAACGACGTACCCGCCGGCGGCGAGACCGTGTTCCCTGCAGCGGGCTGGGCGGTCTCGCCGCAGCGCGGCAACGCCGTCTACTTCGAGCACGCCAACTCACACGGCGAACTGGACCACGCCTCGCTGCACGCCAGCAGCGCCGTCACGCGCGGTGAGAAGTGGGTGGCGACGAAGTGGATGCGGCAGCGGACGTTCGTCAGCGCCTGAATCGGCGCGTCCGCATCCGCAGGGTCAGGCCTTGCGCGCCGCCCGCAGCCTTCGCATCACCGGCTCATTGAGCTGCTTCGTCAGCGCATTCCACTTCGCGCTGACCTTGTCGATCCTCGCCAGCAGCGGCTGCGCAGTCGCATCGTCGCCGCGGCCAATCGCCCAGATCGCGTATTCCGCCCAGGCTTCGACGCTGCCAAAGCGTTCCGACGCGGATTCGAATTCCGCGCGCGCCTCCGCAGGGCGGTCCAGCGCCGCGAGCGATCGTGCCGTCAGCAGTGACACCGCCTCGGCGCGGAAGTTGTTCTTCTCGGCACGCACCGAGGCCAGGTGCGCCAGCGCCTGCGTGGCTCGACCCGCCGCGAGGAAGGCGCGAGCCGCGCCGAGCCGGATCTCCAGATCCTTCGCGAACGGGCCGCGCAGGCAGGCCTGGAACTGCTCGGCGGACTGCGCCGCCTCGCCGGCATCCAGCAGCGCGGTGGCCAGACGCATCTGGTTCTGCGCGGTCGGGGTCTCGTCGAAGGCGATGCGCGCCTCGCGAAGCTCCCGGCCGGGATCCATCGCCCGACCGGCTGCGCGCATGGCGCGCTTGGCGCTGCGCTCGACCCGCGAGTGCGGCACCACGAACACCAGCAGGTAGACGAGGCTGCCCAGCAGCGGGAACGAGAACAGGATGATCAGCCAGTACAGCTGTCCCCCGTTGCGCACGACGTGAACGGCGCAGAACAGCGCCAACAGGATGTGAACACCCAATCCGACGAATGGCATCGCCTTTTCCTCCCGAGTCCGATCGCCTTGCCGGCTGTTTTTTGCGACGGCGATTCTGCCTTCGGCAAGAGAAGGCGCCAAGATGCCAGAAGGTAAGCGTTCGTCCGCTTCAGCAGTGTTCCCAGAAGCGCTCGTTCCACGGACGGAGGTCCAACTCGCTTGTCCACGCGGACTTCGGCTGCCGATGGAGGAACAGCAGTGTCTCCGCGATGTGATGGGGCTCCGATTGGGGATGCGATCGCCCTTCCTGCTCCCGGATATCGGCGTCGATCATCACGTGAGCCACATGGACGCCGCGAGGCCACATCTCGCGTGCGAGCACCTGAGCCATCCCACGCTGCCCGAATTTTCCTGCAACGAGGTTCAAGTGCTCTGCCCGCCCAATGATGGACGAGGTCGAACCGACCAGCAGCAGCGTGCCGTGCCCCGCCTCCGCCATCGCGCGGCATGCCTGCCGCGAGACCAGGAAGGCGCCGAAGCAGTTGTGGCGCAGTCCTTCCTCGAAGGCAGGCACCTCGATGTCGTTGATCGTGCCGGGGCCGAAGCTTTGCAGCGCATAGATCACCAGCGAAGGGGCACCGAACTCCCGCTTGAATTGCGAGAAAGCCTGGTCGACGGATGTCTCCAGCGTGACATCGCAGGCATAGGCGCGATGGTGGCGGCCGCCTCCCGGCAATCGATCCAGCAACCCTTGCAAGCGCCCGGCATTGCGCGACACGACGCCGAGCCGAAAGCCTTCAGCGTCCAGTCGCTCCATGAGCGCCTCGCCCAGACCAGGCCCGACGCCGAACAGCAGCGCACTGGGCGGCGTCGAGGCTTCGGCAGGCCGCTCGTTCGACGCCAAGGGCTGTCGCGGCGTGCCGGCATCCAACGCCGGTCTGCCGGTTCTCCTCGTCCTTGACCTGACCAGCCGCGTCGACTTCCCCCATTGGAAGGTCAACATGAGCGGACCCATGGCCACCCTGCGCTGAATCTTCAGCGCCCTCCAGATCGTCGTGAGCATGATTTTTTCGCTCCATCCCTGACGACCTCAGCCTAGCGAACCGACCCGGTACACGCCACGCTCAATCGAGGGGAAGGCGACGTGCCGTCGAAGAAAGGCGTCCAACGACGTCCGGGAAGCGCGCCGACAACGACAAAGGCGCCTCACGGGCGCCTTCGTTTTGGAAGCGGGGAGCGGGAAGCCGGCTCAGTGCACCAGGCCGATCCACTCGCCGCGACGCTGGTAGGCGTCGAACAGTGCCTGCGCGGCCGCCTGCAGCTGCCAGTCGCCGCGAGCGTATGCGGTGTTGAGGCGCTCCAGCGCGTAGAGGCGGTCGTACAGCATGCGGGTCGGTTGCAGGGTCAGGCCTTGTCCGGCCATCAGGTCCTGCAGCGCGTACAGCTCGTCCATGCCGGCCGAGCCGGCCACCGTCAGGCCGAGATCCGGCACCAGTCCCCAGGGAGCCTGGGCGGTTTCGGGCATCAGGTGCGGCGGGATGGCGGTGGTGTGCATGGCGGCCTCGGAACGATTCATGTCGGCGTGGGAGGGATCATGAATCGAGCCGAAAAAAACTTGAGCGGGAAAAGCGGGGGGTTTCCCCGCCAGTTCGACGGATCACCCGTCGGCGCGAGCTCAGGTCCGGGGCTTGGCGATGAAGCCCGACAGGTCGGTGCACCAGACCGCCG
This sequence comes from uncultured Roseateles sp., assembly GCA_946886855.1. The sequence continues at coordinate 46,429 of CAMPJJ010000006.1, forward strand.
CCGGCACGTCGAGCTCGTTGAGCGCCAGCACGTCGATCCGCGCATCGGTCAGCATCTTGGCCGAGGCCGCGTTGAGGCCGATCTGGTGGTCCTTCTTCTCCAGGTAGACCACGCGCTGGATGCCGACCTGGATGATGGACTGCACGCAGCGCGGGCACGGGTACTGCGTCGTGTAGATGGTGCTGCCGGTGAGCGGCAGCACGACGCAGTTGAGGATCGCATTGACCTCGGCGTGGACGATGTAGCTGTGGCGCGAGTTGGCCGGATCCGCGTCGTCGTCGGACCAGTAGGCCGGATCGTTGTCGTCGCAGCCGCGCGGCAGGCCGTTGTAGCCCACCCCGACGATCTTGTAGTCGGAGCTCGCGATGCAGGCGCCGTTGCGCTTGCGGCTGTCCTTGGAACGGGCGCCGGCCAGCAGGGCCACGCCCATGAACATCGAATGCCAGTCGATCAGCGGTTGGTTGTCCATGACGGGGGAACGCGAGGGTCCAGGAAGGCGGAGAAGTGTAGTGGAGCGGTCGGGGCGCCGTGGCACGCGGAACGTCGACGCGGCGAAGCCATCGCGGAGCGGGCGAACCGCCGTGTCGGTTTTCTACAAGACCCGGCGGCGCCCTTGTCCGACAGTGAGGCCATCCCCACCGCACCCAGGAGCCGCCATGAACACCGCCATCCATCCGTTCCGGATCGAGATCTCCGACTCGCAGATCGACGACCTTCGCGCCCGCCTCGCCGCCACGCGCTGGCCGCAGCCGGTCGTGCGCGATTTCAGCCACGGCCAGTCCGTGTCGCTGGTGCAGGAGCTCGCCGACTACTGGCGCGACGGCTTCGACTGGCGCGCCCAGGAAGCGCGTCTGAACGCGCTGCCGCAGTTCACGACCGAGATCGACGGCCAGACGATCCACTTCATCCATGTGAAGTCGGCGGAAGCGGACGCCTTCCCGCTGATCCTGACGCATGGCTGGCCGAGCTCGCCGGCCGAGTACCTGGACCTCATCGGACCGCTGACGGATCCGCGCGTCCATGGTCGGGTCGGCGCTCCGGCCTTCGATCTGGTCATCCCCTCGGTGCCGGGCATGGGCCTGTCGTCGCCGCTGGCGTCGGCCGGCTGGGATGCGGCGCGCACCGCAGCGGCCTGGGCCACCTTGATGAAGCGCCTCGGCTACGAGCGCTACGGCGCGCAAGGCGGCGACGTCGGCGCCCTGGTCGCGCGCGAGCTGGGCATCCTCGCGCCGGAAGGCCTGGCGGGTGTCCACGTCCAGCAGATCTTCGCGTTCCCCTCCGGCGCCCCCGACGAGATGCAAGGCCTGACCCCGTTCGAGATGGCGGGCTTCGAGCGCCTGGACTACTTCCGCAAGTACGCCGGCTACGTCGACATCCAGTCCAAGCGGCCCGGCACCCTCGCCTTCGGTCTGACGGATTCACCGGCCGCGCTGCTGGCCTGGAACGCCGAGCTGTTCTTCGGCTTCGAAGGGGAGCGCGTCACGGAAGTCGACCGCGACCGCTTTCTGACGCACCTGTCGCTCTACTGGTTCACCGGCACGGGCGGACAGGCGGCCGAGATGTACTTCGCCAACGCCGCCAGCGGCGCCGGCTATCGTGACCTGCCCAACCCCACGCCGACGGCCGTGGCCGTGTTCCCCGACGACTTCCGCTCGGTCCGCAGCTTCGCGGCGCGCTCGCACACCCGGCTGCTACAGTGGACCGAGATGCCGCGCGGCGGCCACTTCGCCAACGAGACGGACCCGCAACTGGTCGTCGACGACCTGCGCCGGTTCTTCGGCGCGCTGCAGGCACCCGAGTCCCAATCACCCCGAGAAGGTCTGGATGGAAGGACCGATCGCTGAAGAGGAACGTCCGGCGGACTCGCCCCTGGTGGCGAAGATCCGCCGTGTCCGCCATCTCGCGGACAGTCGGGAGACGACACTCCCCGACGGCTCCTGGGACCTGCTCTTCGTGCGCCGCGGCGACGGTCCCGCGACGGTGATCCAGACAGGCCAGATCACCGCCCCGCTCGCGATAGACAACCGCGCGGGCGACGAGGTGCTGAGCATCGCCTTCAGAACCGAGGTCTACATGCCGCGCCTGCCGGGACGGCTGATGGTCGGCCAGGGCGTGGTCTGCCCGACCGACCGGCAAGGGCGCTTCTACATCGGCGAGGAGCGTTTCGAGATCCCCCGCTTCGACAACGCCGAGCAGCTCGTGACGGCGCTCGCGCGCCAGGGCGTGCTGGAGCGTGATCCGGTTGTCCTCCGGGCGATGCAGGGCGCGCGCCAGCGGCTCGACGACCGCAGCATCCAGCGGCACTTCGCGGAGGTGGCGGGGCTCGGTCTCAAGACGCTGCAGCAGATCGCGCGCGCGCATCAGGCCGCCGAACTGCTGCGCCAGGGGTGGACCGCGTCGCAGGTCGCTGCCGAGCTCGGCTTCTCCGATCAGGCGCACATGAGCCACTCGCTGAAGCGGTTGCTCGGGAAGACGCCGAGAGAGATCGCGCAAGGATTGCCGCCAGCGGTACGTTGAATGCGCCCATCCACTCCGGGATCTTGCATTTCCTCGGTACCTGCGGACCTGTACATGGCGTTTCCAACACGCGCACGCCCATCGAGCGACCTCGGCAGCGCGCCATGGCGCTGCGCTGCTGGACAAGCGCGCGGCCTACTTGGCGACCAGCACACCCTTGTTCGCCAACGCATCCGCGCGCTCGTTGCCCGGATCGCCGGCGTGGCCCTTGACCCAGCGCCACTCGACCGTGTGCAGCTTGCGCAGCGCCTCCAGGCGTTGCCACAGGTCGGCGTTCTTCACCGGCTTGCCGTCCGCCGTCTTCCAGCCGCGGCGCTGCCAGCCCGAGATCCACTCGGTCATGCCCTTGCGCACGTACTCGCTGTCCGTGTAGATCACGATGTTGCAGCTGCGCTTGAGCGAGGTCAGCGCCTCTATCACCGCCGTCAGCTCCATGCGGTTGTTCGTCGTGTTGCGCTCGCCGCCGAACAGCTCCTTCTCGTGGTCGCCGCTCTTGAGCCACGCGCCCCAGCCGCCCGGGCCCGGATTGCCCTTGCAGGCGCCGTCGGTGTAGATGACGACGGGCGGCTTGGCGATCTTCGGCGCGGCGGGAGCGGGAGCGGGAGAGGCAGAGGATTCGGTATCGGTCATGAAGCAGTCGGAAAGGGAACGGGGAAGGTCGACCTCAAGTCGGCTCAGGTGAGGCTCAGGTGCGGCTCAAGTGGAGACAGCATGGAGATCAATCGACCTCGACATCGTCGCGATGATGATGGTGATGATGCACCGCCGCCACCGCCGGCGCGGTCTTGGCGGCGCGCTTCTTGTGGCGTGCCAGCCCGATCAGCCGCATGCCGTGCACGCGCTTGACCGCGATGACGCCGTACAGCGCGCCCAGCACCGTCCACCACTTGCCGCCGGGCTTCTCGATCCATTGCCAGCGCGCGAGCCAGGCATCGCTCAGCAGCGGCGGCCGGTAGCAGCCGAACTGCGCGCGCTCGACCTCGAAGGACAGCAGCCGCAACCAGTCGCGCAGCCGCCAGTAACCCAGGTACTCGCGCTCCTCCGGCAGGTAGAGCCGCGGCGGGCGGCCCAGCATGCGACCGTTGACGCGGGCGAGATTCTGCCTCACCGCCCAGAGGCTGGCCGGGTTCAGACCGAGGATCACGACGCGTCCCTCGGGCCGCAGCACGCGCTCGACCTCGCGCAGGCAGCGGTGCGGATCGGCGGCCTGCTCCAACGTGTGCGGCAACAGCACCAGGTCCAGGCTGTTGGCCTCGAACGGCAGGGCGTCGAACTCGCAATAGACCGCCGCGCGACCCGCGCCCTCCAAGCCCGGGGCCAGCTCGGCCTGGGGCTCGGGCTGGTACTCCAGCGGATGCGCGATCACGCCCTGCCGCGGCGGCCCGGCGACGCCGTCCTCGAACGGCCCGTGGTTCAAGGCCAGCCATCGGTTGCTCATCCGGTTGGTGCGCAGGCCCTGCAGCTGCGGGAAACCGAGCTGCAGCGCGTGGTACCCGAACCAGTCGATCACGGCCGCGTCGATGAAGCGCTGTTCCCACGCCAGCAGGTAGCGCCCGGCGGGCGTGCGCAACCAGTGCGCGAACTCCGCCGCGGCGGTGTCCGGCCGGAAGTGCGCCTCTACAATCGGCGACTTCCCGGCGCTGTCGTCGCTTGTGTCGTTGTCCTGGCCCGGAGTCTTCATCGCTGGGACCTGATCCCCTTGCCTGCATGAACCTGGTCGCCGTTCCCGCCTTCTCAGACAACTATCTCTGGCTGCTGCATGACGGCCGGTCGGCACTCGTGGTCGACCCGGGCGACGCGGCACCGGTGAAGGCGGCGCTGCGTTCGCTGGGACTGGACCTGCGAGGCATTCTAGTGACCCATCACCATGCCGATCATGTCGGCGGGCTGCGCGAATTGATGCCCTTGCTGACCGAGGGCGCAAAGGTCTGGGGGCCGGCTGGTGAATCCATGCCGGTGACCGTCGAACCCTTGAGCGAAGGCGACCGGTTCGAAGTCCTCGGCCAGGTCGTCGACGTGCTCGACGTCCCCGGCCACACCGCCGGTCACATCGCTTTCGTGTTGAGGCGCCCCAGCGACGGCGGCGCGCCTATCCTGTTCTGCGGCGACACGCTGTTCTCCGCGGGCTGCGGCCGGCTCTTCGAGGGCACCCCGGCGCAGATGCACGACTCGCTGTCCAAGCTCGCGGCGCTCCCCGCGGACACCCGCGTCTGCTGTGCGCACGAGTACACCTTGTCGAATCTGCGATTTGCTCGCACAGTCGAGCCCCAGAACGAGGCGGTCGCGCGCCACGAGGCCTGGTGTCTGGCCCGGCGCGAGCAGTCGCTGCCCACCCTGCCCTCCACCATCGCCGTGGAGCTCCAGATCAACCCCTTCCTGCGCTGCGCGCACGCCGACGTCCGCGAGGCCGCCCAGCGCCACGATCCGAGCGTGACGTCGCAGCCGGCCTCCGTCCTGGCCGGCCTGCGTCAATGGAAGAACGAATTCCGCTGAGCCTCCGATGCATCGACACCAGAACCCGACCTCCCTGCCGTCCCGTTCTTCCCGCGCCGCGACCGGCGCGGAGGCCGCCTCCACAGTTCCCCCCGCCGGCGCCGCCGGCTCCTCCAAGAAGCGCCCCGCGCTGACCTTGATCGCCGCGCTGCTGCCGCTGGTGCTGGCCGCCTGCGCGACGAACGCGCCGCGGGCCGACAACCAGGAAGCGCAGGCGGTCGCGCAGCAGACGGTGCAGGCGGTCGAGGCCGCGGCCTCCGCCGTGCCCTCCCCGGCCACGCCGGTGGCGCGCGTCGCCACGGCGCCGGAAGAGAAGCTGGACGTGCTGCTCGAGGACAACCTGAACCCCGGCGAGAAGGTCGACCTCGACGCACCGAAGACGCACGTCGACCTGTGGGCGCGGATGCGCGCCGGCATGGCGATGCCCGAGCTCGACAACGACCTGGTCCGCAAGGCCGAGGACTGGTACAGCAGCCGGCCCGACTACGTCGCGCGCATGACCGGCCGCGGCAGCCTGTACCTGTACCACGTGGTCGAGGAAGTCCAGAAGCGCGGCATGCCGATGGAACTGGCGCTGCTGCCCTTCGTCGAGAGCGCGTTCCGCAACGACGCGCAGTCCAGCGCGAAGGCCGTCGGGATGTGGCAGTTCATGCCCGCCACCGGCCGCGACTTCGACCTGAAGCAGAACATCTTCCGCGACGATCGTCGCGACGTGCTGGCCTCGACCAAGGCGGCGCTGGACTACCTGCAGCGCCTGAACAAGCTGTTCGACGGCGACTGGCAGCTGGCGCTGGCCGCCTACAACTGGGGCCAGGGCAACGTCAGCAAGGCGGTGGCGCGCAACCAGAAGGCCGGCCTGCCGATCGACTACGACAGCCTGCGCATGCCCGACGAGACGCGCTACTACCTGCCCAAGCTGCAGGCGGTGAAGAACATCGTGATGCGCCCCGAAGCCTACGGACTGGAGCTGCCGGCGGTGGCGAACCACCCGTACTTCCTGTCGGTCAACATCGACCGCGACATGGACGTGACGCGCGCCGCGCAACTGGCCGAACTGGACGAGGAGACCTTCCGCCAGTTCAACCCGTCGATGAACAAGCCGGTGATCCTGGCGGCCAGCAGCGGGCAACTGCTGCTGCCCTACGACAACGCCAGCACCTTCGTCGCCAACCTGGAGAAGCACCGCGGCCCGCTGGCGTCGTGGACGGCGTGGGTCGTGCCGAAAACGATGAAGCCGGCGGACGCGGCCAAACAGGTCGGCATGAGCGAGACCGGCCTGCGCGAGATCAACCGCATCCCGGCGCGCATGCTGGTGACCAAGGGCTCGACGCTGCTGGTGCCGCGCACCGCGGAGCGCGATCGCGACGTGTCCGAGCATCTGGCGGACAACGCCAGCATCGGCTTCGCGCCCGACGTGCCGCCGATGCGCCGCGTCACGCTGAAGGCCAACAAGGGCGACACGGTGGCCAGCGTCGCGCGTCGGTATCGACTGGGCACGACGCAGCTGGCGCAGTGGAACCGGGTCAGCACCAAGGCCAGCTTCAAGCCGGGTCAGCAGGTCGTCGCGTATGTGCGCGAGGGTCAGCAGCTCGCGGCGGTGGAATCGCCCGCCGCATCGTCGAAGGCCTCCGCGAAGACCACGAAGACCACGAAGACGGGCAAGGTCACGAAGGTGGCTTCCAGCGCAGCGAACAAGCCGGCCAAGAGCGGCGCGAAGACGCGCAGCGCCAAGGTCGCCGGCAGCAGCGGCAAGGGGGCCCGCACCGTGGCCACCAAGACCGCCCTGCGCTGACGCCGCTCAGAAGAAGAGCGCCACCGAGAGCGCGACGCCGACCGCCCACGCGAGGCTGCGCAGGCTGGCCTGATCGGCGAGGTAGAGCGCCACGAACACCACACGCGTGACGATGAAGGCGATCGCCAGCAGGTCGATGCGCGACTGCGCATGCTGCATCTGCTGCGCCGCCAGCACGCCCGCGATGAACAGCGGCAACGCCTCGAAGCTGTTGGCCTGCGCCGCATTCGCGCGGGCCTGCCAACCGCTCTGCCGCGTCAGCCAGCCGCGCGGATCATGGTTGTCGAAGCCGCCGTCGCGGCGGCGCTTGCCGAAGCCTTTGGACTTGGCCAGCGCGGCACACAGCACCGGCATCAGGCAGGCGACGATCAGGCAGTAGTTGGCGATGGTCATCGGACCTCCTTCACCGGGTCAGCCGGTCGATGGGGCAACAGATCAACAGATCAACGAGTCAGGGAGTCGACGGGGCAACGGTTCAACGCGCCCGCCCGCCAGCGGCCCGGCGGATCAGGTCGACCGCCGGTCCACCAGCGCGTGCGCGATGGTGCCGAGGTCCACGTATTCGAGTTCGCTGCCCACCGGCACGCCCCGCGCCAGCCGCGTGCTGCGCAGCCCGCGCGCGCGCAGCGCCTCTGCCAGCACGTGCGCGGTCGCCTCGCCTTCGGCGGTGAAGCTGGTGGCGAGGATCACCTCCTCCACCTGTCCGTCCGCCGCCCGCGCCAGCAGCTGGTCGACGCCGATCTCGCGCGTCGACACGCCGTCCAGCGGGCTGATCCGCCCCTGCAGCACGAAGTAGTAGCCGAAGTAGGACGCCGTGCGCTCCATCGCGGCCTGGTCGGCCGGCGACTCCACGACACACAGCAGCCGCGCGTCGCGCTGCCGGTCCGAGCAGATCGGGCACAGCGGCGCCTCGCTGAAGGTGTGGCAACGCTCGCAATGGCGCACGTTGCTGGTCGCCGACTGCAGCGCGCGAGCCAGCGCGTCGGCGCCGGCGCGGTCGTGCTGCAGCAGGTGGTAGGCCATGCGCTGGGCCGACTTCTGGCCCACGCCGGGCAGTCGCCGCAAGGCCTCGATCAGTTGCTCGAGCGCGGTCACCGCGATCCGATCAGAGCGGCGGTCAGAACGGGAACTTCATGCCCGGGGGCATCGGCATGCCGGCGCTCAGCTTGGCCATCTTCTCGGAGCTGACCTGCTCGGCGCGGCGCACGGCGTCGTTGAACGCGGCGGCGACGAGGTCCTCCAGCATGTCCTTGTCATCGGCCAGCAGGCTGGGGTCGATGGCGACGCGCTTGACGTCGTGCTTGCAGGTCATGGTGACCTTCACCAGGCCGGCACCGGACTGGCCTTCGACCTCGATGTTGCCGAGCTCGTCCTGCGCCTTCTTCAGGTTGTCCTGCATCGCCTGCGCCTGCTTCATCAGGCCTGCGAGTTGACCCTTCATCATGATCGTGTTCCTTGTTCAGAGATTCGAAGGATCGGCGGAGGGCCGATCCAGAGATGACCCGGAGGTCGATGCGATGGGCACGATTGTCGCCCACGGCGCGCGCCTGCGCTGGCGCCCCATCGTGCATCCGGCGGTCGACGACCGGCTCGTCAGACGGACCCGTCAGACAGACCGGTCAGACAGACCCGTCAGACAGACCCGTCAGACGGGCTTGATCGAGCCGGGCAGGATCCGCGCCGTCTTGAACTGCGCGAGCAGCTGCTGGACTTCCGGATCGCCCAGGATGATGGACTCGGCCTGCCGCTGGCGGGACCGCGTCGCCTGCGTGTCGCGCAGCGCCGGCGAATCGGTGGCGCGGCCGGCCTCGATGTCGACCCGCACCGCTTTGCCGGCAAAGCTGGCGAGCACCGACTGGAGCTTCTCCAGCAGACCCGGCTGGCGCAGCGATTCGCGCTCGACGCGGAAGCGCCAGCGTTGCGGCTCGACGGACTCGTCGATCTCCAGGCACTCGGCCTGCAGCGCCAGCTCGCGCGCCAGCGCGTTCAGGCCGAGCCGGGGGACGATGGCGTACCAGCGCTCGCCCAGCGCCGTCGGCACCAGTTCGACCTCCTCGATGGCGGTCGAGACGTAGATGCCGCCGTCATTGCCACTGCCGCTCCGGCCGCCGGATTCGGCGGACGACGGCATCGGATCGTCCATGTCGGCCAGCGACATGCCGACGGACGCGTCCTCGTCGGACGGCGGCGGCACGTCCATCCAAGGGGGCGGGCCATCCTCGTCGTGCGGCGGGGACAGGTCTTCCGGCTCTTCGTTCTCGGACTCGGCCTTCACCTCTGCCGGCGGTGCCCCGCGCGGGCGCAGGCGTTCGCTGAAACGGGTCGCCGGCGCGCCCGCCTGGGCGGCTCGCAGAGGACCGGAGGACGCGCGGGGAGCCTGCGCCGGCGGTGCTCGCACAGGCTCAGGGGCAAGCGCTGGCTCACGGGCCACGGCAGGCTCATGGGCCACGGCAGGCTCATGGGCCACAGCAGGCTCAGAGGCAACGACGGGCGCGGGCGCTGCTTCGAGCAACGGCGCCGCTGCGGGCGCTTCCGCAGGCTCGGGTTCGGGTTCGGGTGCCGCCGCTTCGGCCACACGCGGCACGGCAGGCGCTGGGGACGGCGCGGGCGCGGGCGCGGCCGGCACCGGCGCGGCAGCTTGCGGCGCGGGCTGCGGGCGAGCCACCGGCGCGGCGCTCACGGCCGGCGCCGGCGTGGCACGTGCGGAGCCTTCGGTTGCAGACGGCTGACGCGCGCCCTGTCCGTTCGGCCGGAACGCCATCATGCGCAGCAGGACCATGGTCAGACCGGCGTACTCGTCCGGCGCCAGCGGCAGTTCCTGGCGCCCGTGCAGCGCCATGCTGTACATCAGCTGGACCTCGTCGGCCGGCAACTGGCCGGCCAGCGGCAGCAGCTCGGCGAGGTCGGGATCGCCCGCATCGAGCGCACCCGGCGCCGCCTGCGCGACCGCCAGGTGTTGCAGCGCGACCGCCAGATCCTCGAGCGTGCCGCCTGCGGACAGGCCCATGTCGCGCAAGCGGTCCGACGCGCCGACCAGCGCGGCGCCGTCGCCCGCGATCAGCGCGTTCAGGATGCCTAGCACATGGCCGCGATCGACGCTGCCCAGCATCTGGCGCACGCCGGCTTCCTTGAGCTCGCCGGAACCGAAGGCGATCGCCTGATCGGTCAGCGACAGCGCGTCGCGCATCGAGCCGCGCGCGGCGCGCGCCAGCAGGCGCAGCGCGCCGGCCTCGTTCGGGACGCTCTCGTTGGCCAGCACGCGCGTCAGGTGCTCCAGCACCGTCTGCGGGGCCATCGGTCGCAGGTTGAACTGCAGGCAGCGCGACAGCACGGTCACCGGCACCTTCTGCGGATCGGTGGTCGCCAGCACGAACTTCAGGTACTCGGGCGGCTCCTCCAGCGTCTTCAGCATCGCGTTGAAGGCGGTGTTCGAGAGCATGTGCACTTCGTCGATCATGTAGACCTTGAAGCGCCCGATGACCGGCTTGTAGACGGCCTGGTCCAGCAGCTGGGAGATCTCCTCCACGCCGCGGTTGGAGGCGGCGTCCAGCTCGACGTAGTCGACGAAGCGGCCGGCGTCGATGTCGCGACAGGCGTCGCAGACATTGCAGGGATGGGCGGTGATGCCGCCGGTACCGTCCGGGCCGACGCAGTTCAGCGACTTGGCCAGGATCCGCGACACCGAGGTCTTGCCGACACCGCGGGTGCCGGTGAACAGGTAGGCGTGGTGCAGACGCTGTTGCGTCAGCGCGTTGGCCAGGGCCTGGACGACGTGTTCCTGACCCATCAGCTCCTCGAACGTGCGGGAGCGGTACTTGCGTGCGAGGACCTGGTAGCTCATGGCGAGGCATTCTACGGGGGCGGTCTCCCCCGACCGGACGGCCCGCGGGCGGGGCGCGTCCGGGTTTGTCAGGAGAGTCCGTCAGCACTGACGGATAATCCGCGCCCATGAGCACCCCGCACGATCCCTCCTCCGGCACGCTGAGCTACGAACAGGCCGGCGTCAACTACGACCTGATCGACCCGCTGAAGATCAGCGCCCAGCGCGCCGCGGCCGCGACCGCCGGCCACCTGAGCGCCCACGGCTTCACCGAGGTGAAGGCGTCGCGCGGCGAGTCGGCGTACGTCGTCGACGTGGGTCCGTTCTACATCGCGTCCATCGTCGAGTGCCTGGGCACGAAGACGCTGGTGGCCGACGAGATGGCCACGCTGACGGGCAAGAGCTATTACGACGGCATCGCGCAGGACACGATCGCGATGGCGGTGAACGACCTGATCACCGTCGGCGCGACGCCGCTGGTGGTGCAGGCCTACTGGGCCGCGGGCGGCTCGGACTGGTTCGGCGACGCGCAGCGCGCGCAGGCGCTGGTGGCCGGCTGGAAGAAGGCCTGCGACGTCTGCCAGGTCGCCTGGGGCGGCGGCGAGACGCCGGCGCTGGCCGGCATCGTCGAAGGCGGCCGCATCGACCTGGCGGCGTCCTGCACCGGCCTGATCAATCCGAAGGAACGCCTGTCGGTGGGCGACAAGCTGGGCGCGGGCGACGCGATCGTGCTGCTGGCCTCGTCGGGCATCCACGCCAACGGCCTGAGCCTGGCGCGCAAGCTGACGGAGCGCCTGCCCCAGGGTTACCTGACCGAGGTGCAGCCGGGCCTGAGCTACGGCGACGCGCTGCTGGCGCCGACGGCGCTGTACTCGCCGGTGACCGAGGCGCTGTACAAGGCGGGCATCACGCCGCATTACTGCGCCAACATCACGGGGCACGGCTGGCGCAAGCTGCTGCGTCATCCGGGCAAGTTCACCTACCGCATCCACACGGTGCCGCCGGTGACGCCGGTGCTGAAGTTCATCCAGGACCACGCGCAGCAGGACGACCGCGAAGCCTATTCGACGCTGAACATGGGCGCGGGTTTCGCGATCTTCGTGAAGGCGGACCAGGCGGCGAAGGTGGTGGAGATCGCCAAGTCCTGCGGCATCGATGCGTGGGACGCGGGGCGCGTCGAGGACGGCGAGAAGCAGTTGCTGATCGAGCCGCTGGACATCCGCTTCGGGGACGATGATCTGCAACTGCGCTGAGCGGGGTCAGGTCTGAAGGGAATGAAGGGCGCTGAGGCGCCCTTCTTCGTTCCTTCGTGCTCAATGCGAATCGGCCAGAACGCCCAGCCCCGTTCGATACCTGATCCGGCCCGCGATTCGATTCAAGGCGGCCCGAGTACGTCGACATGTTTTCAACGCCTCAACGCTCTGGCGCATGGAGACCTTGAGATTCGTCTTGTAGTCCGCAACGTTCCGCTGTCGCCGCAACTGTCGCAGACCATCCGCGACCTCCCCCTCTCCGCACTCGACGTAATGCTTCCAAGTATCGAAATGCGCCGTCGGACTCTCGTCGTCGATATCCGCCAGGTCTCGCGCAAACAGGAATACACCGTAGTACGCGCGGGAGATGACACTTCGCGCGCTGGCCTCGCCTTCCAGTGACGAGAGGTACTCTGCCAAGTCGATGACCTCTCCTGGATTGAAGACTTGGATCCGCATGTCTCAACCCCACTCCGACACATGGCGGTCCTCGAAGGAGCCTGCCCTGAAGGACACCATCACGACCTCGTACGAGGGATGCAGCAGAGGCGACGCGCGACACGTGTCGCGGAACGTGTCCATCATTTGCTCTTCATCGTCGGAGACCGCCTTGTCGAATCCCCAGACCAGGAACCAGGGGAGGCGCTCTTGGGTATCCATGTCGTGATAGATCTCCACGCTGATCTGCCGATCACCGACGCAGTGCACCAATTCCTCGACCAGGCGATCCAGATCAGCGCGGGACACCGCCCGATATCGATTGCAGTACCAAGCGAGGATGTCCGCGTAGTCCTCGGTTCCTCGCAGCGCCTGCAAGTTGTAGGGCCACTCGTGCGGTGAGCACGGATCCATGCACGGTCGGAACTGGTAGGGCGCCTGCCCCTTGCTGTAGACCCAGACGAACCTTTGGCTCGGCCAAGAGCACCCCGCCTTGGGCACCGCAGACCCCACAGGCGGCGTTACCTCCTCAAACTCGACTCGATTCAACATCGTCACTGCCTTTCGACCACCGACCCACGTCGATGCCATGCGCTCATTTTCGGAATCGAAACGCGTTGTGCCATGACTCAAAGTTGTGGGCGGCGGGGGATGTGGAGAGGGCCCTCTTCCGGGGGAAATCGGAGGACTTGCCGAGCGCCCTGCCCGGCTCGCGTTCCCCAGGTTGACATCCCCCCGCCAGGTGACGAAGCTCCCCGTTCATGGATTGGTTCTACAGCCCGATGGTCAAGATGCATGCGCTGCTGGCGTGGTGCAGCATCGGACTGTTCCTGGTCCGCGGGCTGGCGCATCAGTTCGGCGCCGCGTGGGTGACGGACGAGCGGCTGCGCACGCTGGTGTTCAGCAGCCACGTGCTGATCGTCGTGTCCGGCCTCAGCCTGTGGGGGGCGCTGCACCTCGACCCGCGCTACGAGCCCTGGATGACGGCGAAGTTCATCGCGCTGGGGATCTACTTCGCGACGGGGCACTGGGCCTTCGGGCGCGGGGAGTTCCGCCTCCTCGGCTACGTGCTCGCGTTGGTGGCGCTGGCGTATGTGATGGCGGTCTCGGTGACGCGCCAGGTCTTGCTCGGGCTCTGAGACGCGTCTCGATCGGTGGCGGGATCGACCACGGATGGTCGATCGGTCGACGGGCGATCACGCCCACGACGCGGGCTTGACGCCCCCTCGCGCCGTCGGGCGTAGGATCATCCGATGCCCTCGAACACGTCCATCCACGATGCCGCGCAGCGCGGCTACACCAGCGCCTCCGACAACTACCAGCGCGGTCGTCCCGAGTACCCCGACGCCCTCGCTGGCTGGCTGGGCGAGTCGCTCGGCGTCCAGGCGGGCGCGCGGGTCCTCGATCTCGGCGCGGGGACCGGCAAGTTCACGAAGCTGCTGGCGCGCACCGGCGCGACGGTGACGGCGGTGGAGCCGGTCGATGCGATGCGCGCGCGGCTGTCGGACAGCCTGCCCGATGTGCGGGCGCTCGCCGGCACCGCGGAGGCGATCCCGCTGGCCGACGGCGACGCCGACGTGCTCGTCTGCGCCCAGGCCTTCCACTGGTTCGCGAACGCACAGGCGCTGCGCGAGATGCATCGCGTGCTGCGCCCGGGCGGGCGACTCGGCCTGATCTGGAACGTGCGGGACGAGTCCCGCGACTGGGTCGCCGAGATCACCGAGATCGTCACCCCCTATGAGGGCGACGCCCCGCGCTTCTACAAGGGCACGTGGAAGCAGCCTTTCGAGGGACAGACGCTCTTCGGGCCGCTGCAGCGGACGGTGCTCCCGCACAGCCATGTCGGATCGTTCGAGCAGGTGGTGCTGGACCGCATCCTGTCGGTGAGCTTCATCGCAACGCTGCCGGAGGCGGAACAGGCGCTGGTCGCCGACCGGCTGCGCGCGCTGAAGGATCGCTACCCGGAACTGCGCGAGCCGACGATCGCGTTCCCCTATGCGACCGAGGCCTGGCTCGCGGAGCGGCTCGTCACGGCGTGACCGCCGCCACACCGGCGGTGATGAAGGTGGGATTGTCCAGCGGCCGGCAACCGCGTCCTCGATGGTCGGACACATCGACTCCAGCACGACGGCGTCGATCCGCAACTGGCCCGAGGATCCGCGCCAGCCATCTCATCGGCATCCGATCAGACCAGCTTCCAGCCGGCCAGCCAGAGTTGGTGGACGGCGGCGGCGTGGAGCTCGCGGCGCAGCGCGGCGGGACGTTCGCCGGGCCGCGAGACGCGCGGTGCGCTGAGCCACTGCGGGCCGACTTCGCGCGAGAAGCGGGCGCGGCCATGGCGATCGGCGCGCAGCAGCGCCAGGCGCCAGGCGGCGTTCAGGCGCCGGGCCTGGCCGTCATCGGCGAGCGGACCGATCCAGTCGTCGGCCTGGAGGCGGTGGGCGGCCTTGAGCAATTCGAGGTCGGACGGGAAGCGGGAGAACTCGGCGACCGGCTCGCCCCAGGGATCGCGCAATGTGCGCGGGGCTTGGACGGGCGAAGTATTGGCCGTGGTGGAGGTGCGAGCGGCGCGGCGGCGGGACAGCAGCGAGTCGAACTGGGCCAGACGAGCAGACATGAAAAAACTCCGAGAGCCCACAGAGATCACCGGCGTTTGCCGGCCCGGGGGCAATCGGAGCCGCAACGCTTTAGCCGCATTTGTTGATCGCCCGCAAGTAGTTGGTAAATCGGCGATGGCACTGGAGGGCTGAACGCCCGCGAGGTCCGGGATGGATTTAACCACAGGCGCGACAGGTGAGTCGACGCTGGGCCGGCGTTGTTCGGACGCGGGTCGCACGCCGAGGGGCGCACGAGGAGGGATCGGGGGGTGACTCGTCCGGAGCCCCTCGAAAGCTCGGATAGAATGCGAAGTGACGGGCCTCCTCGCATGGAAGCGCGGCCAACCGGGTCAGATGGGGAACCAAGCAGCCCTAACCGTTGTGACCAGTGCCGAGGGTAAGGCTCGTCAACCTTCTTTCTCTTTGTCCTTGTCCGTCAACAACTTACGGCGAATCAAGGACTTAGAACGGCTGGTGTGTCAGTTCAGTGTGTCACCTGAGACAAAATCTGAACATGACGGACAGCACCATGCCCAAGCGTGAGACTGGGGTTTATTCGATCAAGGCATCGAAAAACTACCAGTGGCGGATTAAGACCCCAGACGACCTCAAGGCCCAGTACCCCAGCGAGTGGGCGCACCGCTGCTCCCTGGGCACGCCTGATCTTCTCAAGGCCAACGCAAAGGCTTCGGTGCTTCGTGCCGAGTGGCTGAACCGTTTTGAGACTCAGCGCAAGAAGCTCAATCCAACGTACATCTCCGCGTTCACGCCTGACCTCGTTCAGCGGCTCCACGATCAAGAGCTTCACCGGATCGTCCGAGGCGACGAAGCCCGCCGCTTCGACGTGGCCCACAGCGGTCCGGTCATCCGCGATCTTGTCACCCATGGCGTCCTGCCAGCCGACACTCCAGATCCCACGCTCACCGGCCCTCTTGGCGGCGTCCCGCAGGACTATCTCGATTGGGACAAGCGCACCCGACAGGCAGGCGCCGAAGAGAGAGCACGGCGCCTTTCTCGTGGCGACCTGAATCTCGTATTCATGGGTGCCCAGTGGACCGCCGAATCTCTCGGCTTCACGTTCGATGAGAAGACCGAGGGGGTGCGGCCAGCCCTGCTTGAGTTCGCCAAAGCGCACCGACAGGCTCAAGCACTCATGGCACAGAGGGATCAAGGGGAGATCGTCGATACCCCTCCCCCGCCCGACACCACGACCAAGCTCAGGGCACAGGCTGAGTCCTGGACCCGTTCTCAGGCTATGACCCTCCGTTATGTCTTCGAGAAGTGGGAAGTCGCTGACGTGCGCGGCAAGGACGCCACGAACGCCTGTGGTCGTGCACTGAAGCTCTTCGAAGAAAGCATGGGCGGGACCGTGCCTCCGGTCACCGAGATCACCCGGGCACACGGAGCCGACTTCAAGGGTTGGCTCGTCGCGAAGATCGCTGCTGGAGAGATGTCGAGCAAGACAGCCCACGACCGCCTCACGAGCGTCAAAGGATTGCTCCGCTTCGCCTGCGACGAGTTGGAAGCCATCCCGAAGCATCCATGGCGAAGCCTGGATATCAAGCACAAGACTGAGAACCCGCGCCGCCCCTGGACCCATACGCACCTTCAGACGATGGTGGGCCTCCCGCTGTTTGCCGCGTATGAGCTTCCTAGCGCTGTAAAAACGGCATGGAAGGGCGGAGGTGCTGCCGCGTACTGGGTGCCGCTCCTGGGCCTGTTTACGGGCGCCACGGTGTCCGAGCTTTGCCAGCTTCGCACCAACGACGTCGAGATCGCTGCGGACGGCTCCGGTCTCATCCACGTCACCGAGGACGACGAAGGGC
Source organism: uncultured Roseateles sp. (assembly GCA_946886855.1). Next base: position 63,165 of record CAMPJJ010000006.1, read on the forward strand.
AGCAACTGAAGAACTTCGAACACCGCCGCCGCGTCGTGCCAATCCACAGCCAATTGGTGCGTCTTGGCTTCCTGACGTATTTCGCCAAGCTCAGCCCCGGTTCGCTCTGGCCGGACATGAAGTTCCGCAAGGGCAAGCCTGGGGCGTACTTCTCGGACTGGTTCGGCAAGTACCGCAAGCCGACGCCTGAGGCTGAGCCGCTGTTCCCCGCCATGCCAATAGCAGCCTTGCCGCCTTCGGCGCCTCCATCCGCCATCGCCGCCACGGCGTCGTCACCCCGTCCTCCGGTTCCGAACCCCCCCTTTGGACGCGTTGCCCGCGAGTTTGCAGCCATCGTGCCCGGCGAGCGCTAAAGCAGCCTCTGGAGGCGCTCACAAGCACTTGGAAGGGGACCAGGCACGGCTGCTGCGACAACTCTCCCTGACCTTGAGTCAGTTCGTACTGCTCCGTCTCACGGAGGCGATCAAAGCGTCGCCATGACTCACGCATGTGGCGCCCGCTTAGCGTTGGCGTGACGTTGGCCAACATCCCATGAGGGACCACAAACGTCTTCATGAGCGACCACCACGGCGTTTGAAGCCGATCCTGTCGGCCTCTGCAAGTTCAATCCAAGCGATAGCTGTTAGCATCCGCCCCCGGACTGTGTCACCTGACTGATGCACCCGCCGAAGATCGATGCCCCAGAACCACGATGAACACTAGGTTCTCTCTTTTGCTAGCAAAGGGTAAGGCTCGTCAACCTCATTCAAGTAAAAAACCGCCGGGAGGCGGTTTTTTCGTTTGAGGACGCACCTATTTGTTGCAGGCGCAGCCGCCAGTGATATGGCAAGTTTCTGTCGCGGCGATACACGAATCGCCGCACGCCTTGCCAGTGCTGCAAACCCGGCAACAGCTGCCACCGTCGTCACCTCCGCCTCCGCAAGCAGAGAGCGGGATGGACGCCGTCACAGCCAGCGGCGCCGTCAAGACTGCAAGACGGGCGAGCACGAGCAATCGGCGGATCATTTCCGCCACCCCGGGCATTTGCCGTTCTTGTCTCTGGGTCCTCCCGGGCCACCTCGCGAGCCACATCCGCCGCCATTGCCTCCACCTGGACTCGACGGTACATGACGTCGACTGCCTCCTCCGCCTCGACGACCCTTCGCCTCAACAGTGCCGACGGCTATCGCCAACAGGCCGCCGAGCAGCAGACGGCGGCGGGAAATGGTCTGTGCCATATCGCTTCTCCCTCCCTGGAGATTGCAGTCTCCGTTCCCGGGGAGGCGCTGGAATCGGTAGAACCCTTGGGTTCCCCGCTGAATCTCATCAATCCAGAGGAAGATCCGGTTCCGAGAAAGATCGCCGGTACGACTTGCTCGAGTTCGAAAGATGCAAAGGAATGAAGCAGATATGTCTTCGCCTCACGACCTTCAACGTTTCCTGGACGCTCAAGCTCCTCAAATCGGCGACGTCCTCACCGAACTGACACGCGGCCGCAAGCTCAGCCACTGGATGTGGTACTTCTTCCCGCAGCTGCGCGGGCTGGGCGTGAGCAGCACCGCTCAGTTCTACGGGATCCAGTCGCTGGATGAGGCGATCGCCTATCTCGACCACGAAGTCCTCGGGCCGCGTCTGCGCGAGTGCGTCGAGCTGATGAACACCCACCGCAACAAGACCGCCGAGCAGATCCTGGGCGTCGTGGACGCGATGAAGTTCCGCTCGTCGCTGACGCTCTTCGCGAAAGCGTCGGGCGATGAAGCTGTGTTCATCGAAGCGCTCGATCGCTACTTCGGCGGCCAGCCGGATCAGCGCACACTGGATCTCCTGCGCTGACGACGCTCTGCCACCTCCGGCATCAGGCTTCTTTCCATGACTATCGACCGCCCCTTGCGCAACATCGCTCTGCTGATTGCGGCCGCCTGCTGCGCCACCTTCGTACACAGCGCCCCGACGACGGCCGCCGAGCTGGCCGCCAGCACCTGCAACTTCGGCGCCTTCGTCGCCGAGACCGATCCCGCCGGACTCAACGTCCGCGCCGCGCCGAGCGCCGCCGCCAAGATCCTCGGCAAGCTGCCGCCCACCTTCGTCGAAGCCTCGATGAATTACGGCGTGCGCGTCGAAGTCGAGGTCGTCGGCGCGCGCAATGGCTGGTTTCTGATCCGCAACGCCAGCGACAACGAGGCTTTGACCGACCGTCCGGCGCGTCCGATGTTCTCGGGCGAAGGCTGGGTCAGCGGCAGCAAGCTGACCGTGAAGTCGCAGGCCGATGTCGGTCGCGCCTGGCCGAGTCCGAAGGCGGCCGCCGTGCTGCGCATCGGCGACAACGAGACCTTCGACAACGACGTCGTCGTCGAGGCCGGACGCCTCGCGGACTGCAACGGCAAGTGGGCCCAGGTGGAGTTTGCCGACCTGCGTTTCCCCGCCAAGGATCGAAGCTCGCTGAAGATCGACGCCGCCGCGCGCGCCGGCCTGCCGCCGGGGCGGTTCCGGGCCTGGGTGGACCGGATCTGCGGGATCCAGGAAACCAGCTGTGACGGACTCGCCGCAGGCGACCCCGCGCCCTGAGGTCGGCGCGGGCCGGGGTTGCTAGAGTCGCAGCATCCTCCGCGCCACGCCATGCCCGCCTTCATCCGCCTCCCCTGCCCGCTCGCCGGCGTCGACATCGTCGCCGCCGACAGCGCGAAGGCGTTCCCGCGCCACATCCACGATGAATTCGGCATCGGCCGCATCGATCGCGGCGCGCAGAAGACCGCGAGTGGCCGCGGCATGGTCGAGTCCGTCGCGGGCGATGTCATCACGGTCAACCCCGGCGAGGTCCACGATGGCCTGCCGCTCGGCGATCACGGGCGCGCTTGGCGCATGCTGTACCTGTCGCCCGAGTTGATCGGCGATCTCGTCGCCGACATCGCGGAGGGCCGCGCCATCGGCGACGTCGAGTTCCACCGCCCCACGCTGCACGATGACCGCATCGCCGGGCGCTTCGAGGCGCTCTTCCATGCGATGGCCGGCACGCCGACCAGGGCCGCTGACACGCTCCGCATCGACGGCGCCCTGCTCCTGCTGCTGCAGTCGCTGCTCCAACCGCGCGCGGTGAGCTTGCCCGCGATCCCCGCAGGCATCGCGATCGCCCGCTCGCGCCTTGACGACGACCTCACCGCGCCCGTCAGCCTCGCAGAACTCGCGCAGGCAGCCGGCCTCAGCCGCTTCCAGTTCCTGCGCAGCTTCACCCGCGCGACCGGGCTGCCGCCTCACGCCTACCTCGTGCAGCGACGCCTGCAACACGCGCGCCGGTTGATCGCCATCGGAACGCCGCTCGCAGATGTCGCCGCCGCCAGCGGCTTCTTCGACCAGAGCCATCTGACGCGCCACTTCGTCCGCTGCTTCGGCATCGCGCCGGGCGCGTACGCTGCCGCTCTTCGCTAAGGCGGCTGAGGCGGCTGAGGCCGACAGGCTCACTGGCCCGCCTGCAATTTCATCCAAGACGCGCCGCCGGTACGGCTCGACGATCACCTCCCCGCCTTCACCGCACCGAGGTCCGTCGTGCCCTTCTCCTCGCTCTCGAATCCCGAGTTCCTGATCACCTCGCTGATCGTCGTCGCCTCGCCCGGCACCGGCGCGCTGGTGACCCTCGCCGCCGGCCTGTCGGGCGGCGCGCGCGCTTCGCTCCAGGCCGCCCTCGGCTGCACGATCGGCATCGTCCCGCACATGCTGGCCGCGATCACCGGCCTGGCCGCGCTGCTGCACGCCAGCGCCCTCGCCTTCGACGCGGTGAAATACGTCGGCGTCGTCTACCTGCTCTACATGGCCTGGATGTCGCTGAAGGACAGCGGCCCGCTCGCCGTCGACACCGACAGTCCGCCACGCTCAGCGCGCGAGATCGTCACCCACGCCGCCCTCGTGAACCTGCTCAACCCGAAGCTCTCCATCTTCTTCCTCGCCTTCCTGCCGCAGTTCATCGCCCGCGACGAGCCGCACCCGACGCCGCTGATGATCGAGCTCTCCCTCGTCTTCATGGCGATGACCTTCGCCGTGTTCGCGGTCTACGGCGTCTTCGCCGCCGCGATGCGCGACCGGGTGCTCACCCGACCGCCGGTGCTGCGCTGGATGCGCCGCGGGTTCGCGGCCGCCTTCGTGGGCCTGGGCGTGAAGCTCGCCTCGGTCCAGCGCTGAGCTGCGCGGCTGTCCGGTCCTAGCCGGCCGCGCCCGCGGCCGGCACCACGCCGTCGAAGTCGAACAGCTCCACTTTCTTCGGCTGCCCCGAGCGCCGCTCCACCTTGTGCTGCGGGCCGAGCTCGCGCAGCAGCAGCATCGCCTCGACGTGCTGATGGGTGAGCAGGCCGGGACCTCGGCGGCGACGCTGACCGCGCCACAGCGATCCTTGCCGTCCTCGCCCGCCGCGCATTTATCTTCGTCTTCGTCGTCTTTGTCGTCCTCGTCGTCTTCGCCGGCTTCGCGCGTCTCCACGTACCGAGTGCCCTCGCTGCCCGGCGATCTGACGCCCGCGAGGCTGATGCGCCGCCGTCCCGACGTCATCGCCGCCGAGCGCCAGCTCGACGCCAGCCAGGCACGCATCGGCGTGGCGACGGCCGAGTACTACCCGCGCCTGACGCTGGGCGGCGTGCTGGGTGCGTCCAGCCTGCACGGCGGCCTGTTCAGCTCCGAGGCCTTCCAGCCTCAGGCGTTGCTCGGCCTGCACTGGCGGCTGTTCGACTTTGGCCGCGTCGACGCCGAGGTCGCGCAGGCACGCGGCGCGCGGGCGGAAGCGCTCGCGCAGGTGCGCCAGCGCATGCTGCGCGCGACCGAGGACGTGGAGAACGCGATCGTCACGCTCTCCGAGCTCGAGCAGCAACGCGGCGACCTCGCGCAGGAGGTCCGCGCGCACCAGGTCGCGCGCGACGCGGCCGAGGACGCCTACAAGGGCGGCGCGGCCAGTCTGATCGAGGTGCTGCAGGAAGACCGGCTGCTGCTCGCCGCGCGCGATCAGCTCGCGCAGCTGGACGCGAACCACGCCCGCGCGGCGGTATCGGCCTTCCGGGCCTTCGGCGGCGGCTGGGACGCTGCGGAAAACCCGACGCGCTAGCCGCCCGGTCCACGACGCGGCCTCGTTAGCATCGGGTCCCTATGAGCACGCCGCCCGCTTCGTCGTCGCCGACGTCACCGTCGCCCAAGCCCCCCACCCCGCCCGCGCACGGCGCGGGCGGCGCCGGCGGCCTGTTGCCCCTGCTCTTCGTCGCCGTCTGGAGCACCGGCTTCATCGGCGCGAAGTTCGGACTGCCGGACGCCGAGCCGCTCACCTTCCTCTCCTGGCGCTACGCTGCGGTCATCGCGCTGATGCTGCCGGTCGTGCTGGTGCTGCGCGCGCCCTGGCCGCGCTCGATGGCCGCCTGCGCGCACATCGCGGTGACGGGTCTGCTGGTGCACGGCGTCTACCTCGGCGGCGTGTTCACCGCGATCGGGCATGGACTGCCGGCGGGCATCACCGCGCTGGTCGTCGGCCTGCAACCGCTGGTCACGGCGCTCGGCGCTCGCGCGTTCCTCGGCGAACGCATCGACCAGATGCAATGGCTGGGCCTGGCGCTGGGCTTCCTGGGCGTCGGACTCGTCGTCGCGCAGAAGATTGCGGCAGTTCCCGGCAATGCGCTGATGACGATGCTACTGCCGGCCGTGATTGCATTGATCGGCATTACCGCCGGCACGCTCTACCAGAAGAAGTTCTGTCCGTCCTTCGACTTGCGCACCGGCTCCATCATCCAGTTCGTGCCGAGCCTGCTTGTCACGGCCGCACTGGCCGCGATGACCGAGACGATGCAGGTGCGCTGGACCGGCCAGTTCGTCTTCGCGCTGGCTTGGCTGGTGCTCGTGCTGTCGCTGGGCGCAGTCAGTCTGCTGAACGTGCTGATCCGCCGCGGCAGCGCGGTCAACGTCGCCAGCCTCTTCTACCTGACGCCGCCGACGACCGCGCTGATCGCGTGGGCCCTGTTCGGTGAAACGCTGACGGGCCTCGCGATGGCCGGCATGGCGCTGGTCGCGATCGGAGTCTGGCTGGCGCGCAGGACGCGCTGACGGCGCCCACACCGTAGCGCAGCAATCGCGCTGCCGTCGGACGTACGGCGTCGAGCGGCCATCTCCGAAGCGCCCAAGAAAGCGCCCACGAAAAAGGCGGCCACGTGGGCCGCCTTCCTCGGTGGTGAGCGCGGGATCAGTTGCGGTCAGCGCGTGCCGGCAGCGTGCTGTCGGTGTTGGTCGTCGACATGTCGGACGAAGAGGTGCCGGCAGCCGGCGCGCTCATCGGCATGGGATCGGTCTGCGTGCGGACGTTCGGATCCTGGCGCTGATCGGTCGACATGTTGTTGCCGTTGTTCTGGCTGCTGGTCGCCGGCTGGCTGTTCTGCCAGTCGTTCGTCGTCGCAGGCTGGCCCGTGCTCGGATTGGCGGCCGGCGTTGCAGGCGGCGCCTTGTTCTGGTCGTTGTTGTTGGACAGCGGATCATTGGTCTGATCGCGCGCGCCGACAGAGCCGGAGCTGCCGCCCTGGCCGCCGCTCTGGGCGTGAAGGAAGCCGACGCCGGAAGCCAGCGCAATCGCCATTGCCACGGTGGTGATCTTGGAACGGGGGTTCATGGTGGATCTCCTGGATGATGTGGATGGAAGGTCTTGCCGGGGGCCCGCCGCTGGTTCGCGATGCGTCCTATTGCATCTCAAGCCTTCGCAGCACCCTTGCAAGGAAAGACTGGCAATCCCGATGCCCGCTGGCTTTCCGATCAGCCCTTGACCGTCGCGGTCTGCACGGTCGAAGGCTCGAGTTCATCGAGCACGGCGCGGATCGCGACCGGCGCGCCGGAGGCGATCGGCATCACCAGCTCCTGCGCCAAGGGCTGCGCGAGCGCGCGGGCTTGCGCCGCGCCGCGCGACTCCGTCGGCGTCGCGAGGCGTCGCAGGCGTTGCTCGATGGCATCGAGGCTCTCGGCCGCCGCGTCGTCATCGGCCTGCGCGTCGAAGACGTCCAGACTGATGCGCTCGGGAGAGAGGCCGAGCCCCAGCGCGTGGAAGTAGCTGGCCTCGCTCACGACGCTGAGTTGGCTGGCGATCAGGCGATGGACTTCCAGGTCCGGCATGTCCAGTTGCTGGCCCTGCACCGTGGCGAGCACCGGCGTACGCGTGATGCCGCCGGCCAGGCCCGCCAGGCGATGCGCATTCGGCAGATGCGCATGCAGCACCGCGGCCTGCTTGTTGCGGATGAGCCCGATGAGCACCTGGATCGCATGCCACGGCGGATCGTCGGGCATGGCGACGATCACGGTGTCGGCGCCGAGTTCGCGCAACCGTTCCGCGTACGGTCCGTCGGCAGGACAGACGACGGTGAAGCGCAGGTTGCCGCTGCGCCCGTGCCGTTGCACGAGTTGCTCCACCAGCCGGGTCGCGCCGAGCCGATCCGCGGCGGACGTGAGCGGGCACGCCTCATCGGGCGCTTCGTCCGACGGCACGGCGCCGACGATCTCGACGACATGCAGCGAAGGTACGGGGTTCCCGCTCGTCACGGCGGAAAGCGTCGGCGTCGCGCCGGGGCGTCGTTGTGCAGGGCGGTCCATCGCGTGCCTCTTGAAACCGCGTGATGCGGTGAACAGGCATGGCAAGGCCCATACCCGCCGGCACCGCAGTCCTCACAAGGGCTTCAGCGACTGCAGCACGGTGGGAAGCAGTTCGCTCACCGTCGGATGGATGCGCACGCCGCCGGCAATGACCTCGGTGTACGGTCGCTTCGAGGCAATGACGTCGAGCAGCGACTGCACCGCCTCGTCGCCGTCGACGCCCAGCACCATCGCGCCGAGAATGGCCTTCGTTGTCGCGTCGACGAGGATCTTGATGAAGCCCTCGGTCTCGCCTTTCTCGATCGCCCGGCCGACGCGCGTCATCGGCCGCGTGCCGATCAGCGCGGGGCGGCCGCTCGCGCGCACCTCCTGCTCGCCGAGACCGATTCGCGCCAGCGGCGGGTCGGTGTACAGCGCGTAGGTCACGACGCGGTCGCCGACGCCGCGATCGGCGCCGTCGAAGAGGTTGGCTGCCGTGACCTCGAAGTCGTTCCACGACGTGTGCGTGAAAGCCCCGCGGCCGTTGCAATCGCCCAGCGCCCAGATGTGCGGCACGCTGCTGCGGAGCTGGTCGTCCACGACGATGTTGCCGCGCTCGTCCACGCGCACGCCGGCGCGGTCCAGGCCCAGGTCGTCGGTGTTGGGCTTGCGGCCGGTCGCGATCAGCACGTGGCTGCCGCGCACCTCGGGCTCGCCGGTCTGGCAGTTCACCTGGACGGCCACGCCCTCCTCCGCCGGCGCGAGCTTCACGCATTCGGCGCCGGTGCGGATGGTCAGGCCCTCGCGTTCGAGGATGCCGCGCAGGGCTTCGGAGACATCGGCGTCCTCGCGCGGCACGAGCCGCGGACCGCGCTGCACGACGGTCACCTCGGACCCGAAGCGGCGGAACATCTGCGCGAATTCCAGCCCGATGTAGCTGCCGCCCACGACGACGAGATGCCGAGGCAGCTCCTGAAGCTTCATGATCGATGCGTTGGTCAGCCAGGGCACGGTGTCCAGGCCCTCGACACCCGGCTGCGCGGGACGTCCGCCGACGTTGATGAAGAAGCGGTCCGCGCGCAGGCGACGCCCGTCGACGTTGACGGTGTGCGCGTCCTCGAAGCGTGCATGACCCAGGACCAGCTCGACCTTGGCCATGCCACGCAGCCACTTCTCGACGCCCTCGCGCGACTGGCCGGAGATGCGGTCCTTGCGCGCGATGACGGCCGGCAAGTCGATGCCGAGCGGCTCCGGCGCCCGCACGCCCCAGCGGGCGGCTTCGCGGACGACCCAGGCGGCATGGGCGCTGGCGACCATCGCCTTGGTGGGGATGCAGCCGGTGTTGACGCAGGTGCCGCCGACGCGCGAGCGCTCGATGACGGCCACGCGCCAGCCGGCCTGCGACATGCGCTCGGCCAGTGGGGGTCCGGCTTGGCCGGCCCCGATGACGACGGCATCGAAGGCCTCGGGGGACTGGAGGGATTCACTCACGGCAACGCTCCTGGAGAGGGATCGTCGCGGAGTCTGCCATCCTCGCGCGGTGCGTCAATGCGCACCCGCTCTGCATCAATGCGCGTCGAGCAAGGCACGCAGCCGTTCGTCGCGAACCTCAAGCACGTCGAACAGTCCCAGCTCGCGCAGCGCGGGCAGCGCTGCCACGATGTCGCGTTCCGCCTCGGCGCGGCAGTGGGCATCGATGGCGGGATCCCTCCACGCCTTCGCATTGACGAGGAACGCGCCGACCGTGCCCTTGCGGATCACGGTGCCGTTGCGTTCGATCTGGTTCTGCCCGTCGGGCAACATGTCTTGAGCCTTCATGCGTCTGCTCCTGGTGATGAAAGGATGGACGGATCGTAGGCAGCGCCATCTGGCCTGGGTACGGCATTCAAGACATACGATAGTCCGATGACGCCACGCCGATCCGCTCCGTCCCGACGCGCGAAATCCTTCGACATCGCCGCACAGGCGGATTCGCTGCTGCTGCGCGCGGTCGAGCAGACCTCCCCCGACGGCCGTTCGACGCGTCGCCATCGGCATGCGAGCGGACAGATGCTCGGCGCGATGCAGGGCCTGCTCACCGTCGACGTCAGCGACGCGCGCTGGGTCGTGCCCGCGACGCACGCGTTGTGGATTCCGCCGGACATCCCGCACGGCCTGCGCTCGCACGGCCCTTTCGCCGGCTGGAGCGTCTACGTCAGTCCCGAGGGCAGCGCAGCGTTGCCGGCGGAACCACGGATCGTGGCGGTGACCGGCCTGCTGCGCGAGGCGGTCGCGCGTGCGGCGATGTGGCCGGAAACCGCCACCGCGCTCGACCCCATGCAGACGCGACTGGCAGGCGTGATCCTCGACGAGATCGCGGCCGCGGCGCCGGTGGCGCTGGGGCTGCCGATGCCTTCGGATGAGCGGCTGCTCAAGATCGCCCGTGCGTTGTCGACCCGGCCCGACGACGAACGGCGGCTCGACGCCTGGGCCGACTGGGCCGGCATCGCGCCGCGCACGCTGACGAGGCGCTTCGCCGAGGAGACCGGCTTCAGCTTCACCGCATGGCGCCAGCGCGTCCGCCTGCTGCGCGGGCTGGAGCTGCTCGCCGCCGGCAAACCGGTGACGACCATCGCGCTCGAGCTGGGCTACGACAACGTCAGCGCCTTCATCGCGCTGTTCAAGCGCACGTTCGGCGTGACGCCAGGGAAATACGTCGGCCAGGGGCCGGACCGCTGAGATCGGCTGGGTCGCCGGGATCGAGCGCGGCGAAAGGGGCTGACGGCGTGGCGCCGATCAGCTCGCTCCGTGGCGCCGCCGGATCGCGGTCAGGGTACCGCGTTGCTCCAGCACCTGGATCGCCTGATCGAAGCGGGCGAGATCGCGCTCATCGAGCCGTCGGCGGCTCAGCATCAAGCACACGGGCTGCACGCTGTGGCCGAAGGGCTGGCGAAGCAGGCGCACGCCCGACGCGCGCGCCTGGGCGTGGACGTCCAGATCGTCACCCAGGATCAGCGACGCGCGGCCGAGCCGCAGCATGTCGACGCCCTGGCGGGTCGTCTGGTAGGGCAGCAGCAGGCCGGCGGCGGCGAGGCGTTGACGCCAATCCTCGAAGTCGGCGCCCAGACCTTGCGCGTCGACATGCAGCAGGGGGATGCGCCGTTGCAGCACCTGCTCGAAACCCTGCAGCCCGTCCAGGCGCGGATCGCGGCGATCGGTTGCCGCGACCATGAAGGTTTCGTTGCGGTAGGGCCGGCTGTACATGACCGGCCGCTCGCGACCGGGCACCGGTGTCGCAGAGAAGATGACGTCGAACTGGTCGTTCAGCAGTTCGCGGAAGCGTCGCTTGCGCCATTGCGGCGATCCGCGGATCCACTGGAGCTCGAACCCCGCCTGCCGGCAGATCGCCGCGAGCAGCTCCGCATCGAGGCCGTGCACGCTGCCGTCGGTGCCGGGCTCCAGGTAGGGCGGCCAGGATTCCACCAGGGCCCGCAGGACGCGCGGACGCGCGCTCGCCCATGCGGCGCCCCCCCAGGCGAGTGCCAGCCCACCCACGATGGAGCGACGCCTGAGCCCTCGAACGGCGGACGGGCCGGATGGAGTCATTGCCTCTTGGAGAGCCATCGCGATGGGGAATCAAGCCAGTGTGCGCCTGGCTGAAGGTCGCCACAAGGCGGGAGGGACGCGCGCGTCGACGACGCCCCTCGGATGGGGGCTGGTAGCGGACGGGGTCCAAAGAATGTCACGTGGGCACGCAACTGCTCGGTTTCCCACATGGTTTTGTCAATTCCAAAAGCACAAAATTGATACATGAAAGTTGTTCTTGTCGAAGACTCCCCGCTGGTCCGCAAACACCTGTTGGCGGCCCTGAAGGAACAGCACTTCCTGTCGGTGGTCGGTCTGGCCGCCACCGAGGCGGAGGCCTTGTGCACCGTCGGGCTGACCCGGCCCCACGTCGTCGTGCTGGACCTGTCGCTGGCGTCCGGCTCCGGCCTGGAGGTGCTGCGCAAGCTGCGCCTGGCCGGCTTCGGGGGGACCATCCTGGTGCTCAGCAATCGCGATTCGGAGGTCTACGGCCCGCTGTGCGTGCGCAACGGCGCGAACGCCTTCTACGACAAGGGCCGCGAGTTTGAAAAGTTCCTCAGCGACTTGAACGTGCTGGCCGAAGCGCCACGGCTGGCGGCCAGCCAACCGATGAGTTTGCGTTCGCTGCATGGGCGCTAAGAACCCACCGCCCCGCTCCCGCGCTCGCCACGCATCTCCGGCGAGAGTTTTGGAAGGGAGGGGCGGAAACTGCCGCCAAGTCGCGCAGGAAAAAGAAAACCCGCTCTGGGCGGGTTTTCTAAGTGCTTGATCGAACAAGCTTTTCTGGAGGAGAGGGGGGGATTCGAACCCCCGAGACGTTTCCGTCCGCCTGATTTCGAGTCAGGTACATTCAACCACTCTGCCACCTCTCCGGTATTCGGTGATCGCTGTAGTTGTTAGCGACTAAGCCTAAGAGTATAGCGAGGTTTTCAGGACCTTGGCAAGAACTCGCGTGAGTTTGTGCGAAAGCCGCCGTCCCGCTCGCTGTTTCCGCTCAGGCCTTCAACACGTCCTTGCCGCCCAGGTAAGGACGTAGCGCTTCCGGCACCGTGATGCTGCCGTCGGCCTGCTGGTAGTTCTCCAGCACCGCGACCAGCGTGCGTCCCACCGCCAGGCCCGAACCGTTCAGCGTGTGCACCAGTTCGTTCTTGCCTTGCGCCGTCTTGAACCGCGCCTGCATGCGGCGCGCCTGGAAGGCGCCCATGTTCGAGCACGAGCTGATCTCGCGGTAGGTGTTCTGCGCCGGCAGCCAGACTTCCAGGTCGTAGGTCTTGACCGAGCCGAAGCCCATGTCGCCCGCGCACAGCAGCACGGTGCGGTACGGCAGGCCGAGCTTCTGCAGCACGGCTTCGGCGTGGGCGGTCATCTCGTCGAGCGCGGCCATGCTGTGCTCGGGCTGCTCGATGCGGACCATCTCGACCTTGTCGAACTGGTGCTGGCGGATCATGCCGCGCGTGTCGCGACCGGCCGAACCGGCCTCCGAGCGGAAGCACGGGCTGTGCGCCGTCAGCTTGACCGGCAATTCATCGACCGTCAGGACGCTCTCGCGGACCGAGTTGGTCAGCGAGATCTCCGAGGTCGAGATCAGGTACTGCTCGTGCTGCTCGTCGTCGCCGCCGCGCAGCACCCAGAACATGTCTTCCTTGAACTTGGGCAGTTGGCCCGTGCCCTCGAGGATCTCGCGGTTGACGATGTAGGGCGTGTAGCACTCGGTGTAGCCGTGCTCCTGCGTCTGCATGTCGAGCATGAACTGGGCGAGCGCGCGGTGCAGGCGAGCGACCGGGCCCTTCAGGAAGGCGAAGCGCGACCCCGACAGCTTGGCACCGAGCTCGAAGTCCAGGCCCAGCGGCGCGCCGAGGTCGACGTGGTCCTTGACCGCGAAGTCGAACTCGCGCGGCTGGCCCCAGCGGCGCACCTCGACGTTGCCGGTCTCGTCCACGCCGGCCGGGACGCTGGCGTCAGGCAGGTTGGGGACGCTCATCAGCATCGTGTTGAGCTCCACCTGGATCAGGTCCAGCTTCTCGGCGCCGGCCTTCAGCTCGTCGGCGATGCCGGCGACCTCGGCCATCACGGCGCTGGCGTCCTCGCCCTTGCCCTTCAGCATGCCGACCTGCTTGGACAGCTGGTTGCGCTTGGCCTGCAGCTCCTCGGTTCGGATCTGCACCTGCTTGCGCTCGGCCTCCAGGGTCTTGAAGCGCTCGACGTCCAGGAACGGTTGGGGATTCTTGCGCTGTTGGAGGCGCTCGATGACGGCGTCCAGATCCTTGCGCAGCAGGGTGATGTCCAGCATGGTGTGTCTTTCGTGTTCTGCGCCGACGGCGACCCTCTTCGGAGGGGCGTCGGCGATGAAGGGGGAATGTCGATCAGCGGGCGCTCGACGGAGAGCTCATCCGGAACTGGGCGGCGCCCCTCTGAAGAGGGTGGCCGCGACGATCAAGATCGGCCGCTGGTGACTTCGGCCATGGACTTGTCGCCCAACCCCATGGGCAGCGGGAAGCGCACGTGCTCCTCGACGCCGGGCAGCGTGCGCACCGTGGTCGCCCCCAGCTCGCGCAGGCGCGAGATCACGGCCTGCACCAGCACGTCCGGCGCCGAGGCCCCCGCGGTGAGGCCCACCTTCGAGCGGCCGTCCAGCCATTCGGCCTGCACGTCCTCGGCGGCGTCGACCATGTAGGCCGGCGTGCCCAGGCGCTCGGCGAGCTCGCGCAGGCGGTTGCTGTTGGAGCTGGTCGGGCTGCCGACCACCACCACCACGTCGACCTGCGGCGCCATCACCTTCACGGCGTCCTGGCGGTTCTGCGTGGCGTAGCAGATGTCCTGCTTCTTCGGCTCGCGGACTTCGGGGAAGTGCTTCTTCACGGCGCGCAGGATCTCGGCCGCATCGTCGACGCTCAGCGTCGTCTGCGTGACCACCGCCAGCCGGCTCGGATCCTTGACCCGCACGTGCGGCACGTCCGACGCTTCCTCGACGAGGTAGATCCCGTCGCTGAGCTGGCCCATCGTGCCCTCGACCTCGGGGTGTCCCTTGTGGCCGATCATGATGAATTCGTAGCCCTCGCGGTGCAGCTTGGCGACCTCGACGTGGACCTTGGTCACCAGCGGGCAGGTCGCGTCGAAGATCTGGAAGCCGCGCTCCTGGGCCTCCTTGCGCACCGCCTGGCTGACGCCGTGGGCCGAGAACACCAGCGTCGCACCGGGCGGCACTTCGGCCAGATCCTCGATGAAGATCGCGCCCTTGGCCTTCAGGTCGTTGACCACGTAGGTGTTGTGCACGATCTCGTGCCGCACGTAGATCGGCGCGCCGAATTTCTTCAGCGCGCGCTCGACGATCTCGATCGCGCGGTCCACGCCGGCGCAGAAGCCGCGCGGCTCGGCCAGCACGATGTCCTTCATGTTCACGTCCATCGCCGTCATCACAGCACCCCGATCAGCTGCACCTCGAAGCTGACGGGCTGTCCCGCCAACGGATGATTGAAATCGAACAGCACCCAGTCCTCCCCCAGCTCGCGCACCACGCCGGCGTACTGGCCCTGGCCGTCCGGCGTCGGGAACTGCACGACGTCGCCGACGTGGTACTCCTCATCCGGATCGCCCAACTGGCGCATCAGCGCGCGCTTCACGCGCTGCAGCAGCTCAGGATTGCGCTCGCCGAAGGCCTCGCCCGGCGCCAGTTCGACGCGGGTGTGCGTGCCCTCGGCCAGGCCGACCAGGCGCGCCTCGATCGCGGGCGCCAGCTCGCCGGCGCCCAGCGTCAGCGTGGCCGGCAGCTTGTCGGCGAACGTGTTGATCAGGTCCTGGCCGTCCGGCCCGCTCAGCCGGTAGTGCAGGGTCAGGAAGGATCCGGGTTGAACGAGGGTCACTAGTCAGGGGGATTTTGGGAATCGAAGCGTGATTTTAGGCTGTAGCGCCAAGGTCCTTCCGCCAGGAGCCGCCATGCCCCTTTCAGACCTGCCTCCCGAAGTCCGTCCGCGCGAACGGATGCTTTCCCTCGGCCCTGCCGCGCTGACCGACTGCGAGTTGCTGGCCATCGTCTTGCGCACCGGGCTTCCCGGCGAATCCGTCCTGCATCTGGCCATCAGGCTCCTGAAGCACTTCGGCGGATTCGATGGGCTGATGAGGGCGGACGATGCGGCGCTGAAACGCATCAAAGGCCTGGGGCCAAGCAAGCGCAGCCTGTTGCTCGTCATCATGGAAGCGGCACGCCGCTCTCTGCGTAAGCCCCTGGCGGACAAGCCCGTCTTCGAATCCGCGGAATCCGTTCGAACCTACCTTCGACTGCAGTTTGACGACATGAAGCATGAATGCTTCGCCGTCATGTTCCTGGACATCCAGAATCGGCTGATCGCCCTGGAGACCCTGTTCCATGGCACCCTTTCCCATACCATTGCCTATCCCCGCGAGGTGGTGAAGCGCGCGATGGCCTTGAACGCCGCCGCCGTCATCCTGGTCCACAACCATCCGTCCGGCAGTACCAACCCGTCCCCCGAGGACGTCAAGCTCACCCACGTGATGCTGCAGTCGTTGGCGCTCGTGGATGTCAAGGTGCTGGATCACTTCATCGTCGGCGCGGGCGACGCCGTACCGTTGACCGACCTGGGCCTGCTGTGACCGACCGACTGCGCAGCCTGCAAGACCTGCAGACGCTGCACCGAGAACTGAAGCTCCGCCAACGCGCGGAGGAAGAGCGCCGCGAGCGCGAGGCCGCGCTTGCGCGGCTGCGCGACGAGGAAGCCCGCATCTTCGAGCGCACCGTCGGCAAGGTCGTGCCGCTGCCCGAGACCAACCGGGTGATCCTCAACCTCGGCAGACCCGAACCCGAGCCGCGCCAGCGCGAGCTCGACGAGCAGATGGCCTGGAAGCAGGCGCTGTCGGACGATTTCGACGTCGATTCGCTGCTGGAGACGGACGAGACGCTGTCGTTCCGCAGACCGGAGATCTCCGCCGACTCCGTGCGCAAGCTGCGACGCGGCCATTGGGCGCTTCAGGCGCAGATCGACCTGCACGGCCTGCGCCGCGATCAGGCGCGCGAGGCGCTGGGCACGTTCATCCACGACAGCGCCAGACGCGGCCTGCGCTGCGTGCGCGTGGTCCATGGCAAGGGCAACGGCTCCCCCGGGCGGGAGCCCGTACTGAAAGCGCGCGTGCGCCGCTGGCTCGTGCAGAAGCAGGAAGTCCTGGCCTTCGTCCAGGCCCGCGCCAGCGATGGCGGCAGCGGCGCATTGATGGTCCTGCTCAACAGCTGAGCGTCGCCCCTCTCCCCCTCTCCGCCCACACGGGCTTTCCCCTCCCCCGAAGCGCGTTGTTTTCCGGAACACGCGATTGCATCGCCATGCCCGCGTGGCTAGTCTGCGGACATGCCGGCGTAGTCGAGAACCGTTCTCAACAAATCTCAACAGATTGAGTCTTTTCAACCACGCAGCCATCGTTTCGATGGGGAGGGAACACGCATGTCCATCCACGCTCCGAACGCCCGCACCACCGGGCTCGTCCTGGTCGGCCTCGTCCACCTGCTGATGGTGGGCGCCCTGGTCAAGGGCTTCCAGCATCACGCCGCCGAGGCGCCGCCGCCCATCCTGGTCAAGACGATCGACGAGCCCGACAACAAGCCCAGGCCGGTCGAACCGCTGCGCATCCCCGAACCGGCGATCCCGATGCCGCGTGTGGTCGAGGTACCGATTCCCCCCGTGGACATCACCCCGACGAAGGAACCGGTCGTCGTCGCCGTGGGGGTCTCCGATGGGCGGACCAACACCCCCTTCGAGGTGAAGGACACCGGCCCTACGCCGGAAACGATCCCCGTCAAGACGCCGCCGGTGACCCCCATCAAGACGGCCGGCGCCATCTGCACGCAGATGGCGGCGCCGGAGATGCCCACGGTGAACTGGACCGGCGAAGCGCTGTTCCGCGCCGTGGCCGAGGTGCAGGGCGGCCGCGTCGTCTCGGTGCAGCTCCAGGCGCTCGGCGGAGCCATGGACGCCCGCACGCGTCGCGCGTTCTCGAACGCGATCGAGGGCACGCTGAAGTCGCGCTACGTCTGCCCGGGCGAGCATCGCTTCCAGCAGGACTTCGCGTTCCGCATGGACTGACCCCGCAATGAAAAACGCCGGTACGCAAAAGCGTCCGGCGTTTCGTTCTTCCGAGGGATCGAAGCTCCCTCGTCAGTCGGTCCTCAATGCAGCATCAGGCTGCCGTACGGCGAGACCGGCGTCGTGAACGCCATCAGCAGCCGTTCCGGGCGGAACTCGCCGACCGTGTCGGCGCCCTGCCAGTGCGTTTCGATCGCATGCTCCAGCCCCTTCAGCACGCAGAACGACATGAAGGCGTGCTCGGCCTCCTCGCCGTCCATGTCCACGTGCTGCAGTCGCACGCAGGCCGCGCGCAGGAAGTTCAGCATCTGGATGGGGCTGTCCGTGTCCGGGCAGTAGCCGGCGCAGACCTCGATGTCTTCCCGGGCGTCGTCGGACAGCCAGAGTCGGCCGTCGTCGATCCGGACATGCATCAGGTCGGGATTGGCGTCGATGCCGACCTCATCGTCGTGGAGCATGGTGTTCATGGTGGATCGGACGGTAGACGAAGGCGTACGCCCGTGTTCATCGGCTCCCCCGCCGGGAAGGGCGCCAGTGTCAGATATGCACGCTGCAGGCACCGTTTACATCATTTCGCGCCGCCCTCGTGCCACGTCGCGCGGCGATCGCGCAGTCACCGATCGACGCACCTCGACACAGGCCGCTGACGGCCCCCTGCCTACAGTCCGGCCACCTCGACGCCCATGGCGGCGTCCCTGCCGGAGAGCCCCTTGACCTTGTCCCGTCGCACCTTCCTCGGCAGCGCCGCCGCCGGCGCTGCCGCCGTTTCCTCGCTGCCCTTGGGCCAGGCCGTCGCCGCCAGTCCGGTCGGCGACGTGGTCGGCAAGATCACCGTGGGCTACCAGGGCTGGTTCGCCTGCGCCGGCGACAACGCGCCCATCAACGGCTGGTGGCATTGGGCGCTGGACTGGAGCCGCACGCCCTCCCCGAGCAACCGCGCGATCCTCTCGTGGCCCGACATGCGCGAGTACGCCGCCGGCTACGCCACGGCCTTCTCCCGGCTCGGCAACGGCGGGCCTGCGACGCTGTTCTCGTCCTACGACCAGTCGACCGTCGACACCCACTTCCGCTGGATGCAGCAGAACGGCTGCGACACCGCCGCGCTGCAGCGCTTCAACCCCAACGGCGGCGAAGGCGCGACCCGCGACGCGATGGCCCTGAAGGTGCGCAGCGCCGCCGAGTCCTACGGCCGCAAGTTCTACGTCATGTACGACGTGAGCGGCTGGCGCACCATGCAGCCCGAGATCAAGGCGGACTGGCTGAACAAGATGTCGGCGCTGGTCGCATCCTCCGCCTATGCTCGGCAGAACGGCAAACCGGTCGTGGGCATCTGGGGCTTCGGCTTCAACGACGACAACCATCCCTGGTCCGCCGCCGTCTGCCTGGACGTCATCACCTGGTTCAAGAGCCAGGGCTGCTACGTGATGGGCGGCGTGCCCACCTATTGGCGGGAGGGCAAGAACGACTCGCGTGCCGGTTACCTCGACGTCTATCACGCGTTCAACATGATCTCGCCCTGGATGGTCGGCCGCATCGGCGACGCGGCCGGGTCCGACTGGTTCTACCAGAACGTCAACCTCGGCGACCAGGCCGACTGCAACGCGCGCGGCATCGACTACCAGCCCTGCGTGCTGCCCGGCGACCTGAGCGCGCGCCAGCGTGCACACGGCGACTTCATGTGGCGCCAGTTCTACAACCTGGTGCGCCTGGGCTCGCAAGGCCTCTACATCTCGATGTTCGACGAGTTCAACGAGGGCAACCAGATCGCCAAGACCGCCGAGACCGCCGCCTTCGTGCCGTCGGGCTCGGGCATCCTCGCGCTGGACGAGGACGGCACGGCCTGCTCGTCGGACTACTACCTGCGCCTGACCAACGACGGCGGTCGCATGCTGAAGGGTTTGTTGCCGCTGACGCCGACGCGCCCGACGCAGCCGGTGGTCGGCACCACGCCGCCCATCACGCAGGTGGTGACGCTGCGCGCCCGCGTGAACAACCGCTACGTGACCGCAGAGAACGCCGGCGCTGCGGCGTTGATCGCCAACCGCGACGCCATCGGCGGCTGGGAGCTGTTCGAGCTGCTGGAGGCCGGCAACGGCAACATCGCGCTGCGCGCGAGGGCGAACGGCAAGCTGGTCTGCGCCGAGACCGGCGGCGGCTCCGCGCTGATCGCGAACCGGACCGCGATCGGTCCGTGGGAATCGTTCAAGCTGATCCGCAACTCGAATGGCTCGGTGACGTTGCAGTCGCTCGCGAACAACCGCTACGTGACGGCAGAGAACGCCGGCGCCGCGTCGCTGATCGCGAACCGGACGGCCATCGGCCTGTGGGAACAGTTCGATCTGATCACGCCCGCGCGCTGAGGCGCGGCTCGCCTCAGACGTTCCGCATCCAGTCCGCCGTGTTGGCGAACGAGGCGGCCAGACGCCGCTGCAGCTCGACGTCGAGTTCGCACTCGGCCATCGCCTGCGTCATCGCCGACATCCACTGGTCGCGCTCGGCGATGCCGATGCGATAGGGCATGTGGCGGGCGCGCAGGCGCGGATGCCCAAAGCGCTCGACGAAGTGATCGGGACCGCCCAGCCAGCCGCACAGGAACCAGAACAGCTTGTCCCGCGAACCGTCCAGCGTCGTCGGGTGGATCGCCCGCAGCTGCGCGAAGCGCGGCTCCAGGTCCATCAGGTCGTAGAAGCGGTCGACGAGGCGTCGGACCGCGTCCTCGCCGCCCACCCACTCGAAAGGGGTAGCGGGCGCGGCGGCCTCGGGCGTGCCGTCGGCACCGGTCTCGGTGGAATCAGTCATCAGGGGGACAGGGGACGGGAAACCGGCAGTATCAAGCGTGTCCAGCGGAGTATTCCAGCACCTTGGTCGCGAGCCCGCGGATCCCCTGCGCCGCGTCGCAGCCGGGATAGTGTTCCAGCAGCAGCTGCCGCTTGAGCACCGCCTGCCGCACCATCGGATCGTTCTTGACCTCGCCGAGCAGTTCCAGCTTGAAGGTCTGGCCCGGCGTCGGGCCGATGAAACGCTGCAGCACCTGCTGCAGCTGACCGCAGATCAGCTTGCCTTCGCCGGGCCGGTTGGCCTGGTTGACCACCAGGCGCACCAGGCGGCGCTCCTGCTGGGTGGCCAGCACCTTGATCGTGGCGTACGCGTCCGTCAGCGAGGTCGGCTCCGGCGTCGCGACGACGAGCACGTCATGCGCCATCGACACCGAGAACAGCACCACGTCCGAGATGCCGGCGCCGGTGTCCAGCAGCACGTAGTCGAAACGCGGCCGCACCACCTCGACGATGTGCAGCAGCTTGTCGCGGACGTCGGGCGTCAGCCGCGAGTACTCGACCATGCCCGAACCCGCCAGCAGCACATGGAAGCCGCCCGGCGCGGGCAGGATGGCCTGGTCCAGGGTGCAGCGTTCGGTGAAGACGTCGTGCAGCGTGAGCTTGGGGTGCAGGTTCAGCACCACGTCCAGGTTGGCCAGGCCGAGGTCGGCATCCAGCACCAGCACGCGCTCGCCGCGCGCGGCCAGGGCCGCCGCCAGGTTGGCGGTGACGAAGGTCTTGCCCACGCCGCCCTTGCCGCTCGTGACGGCCAAGGTGCGAGCGCCTCCGCGGGCATGGGGTGCAGCAGGAGCTGTTGTATTGCTCATTCACTATCCTGTTGCGTTACGGCGAACAACATGCCCTTTTCCTCGGCGCTCACCAGCGAGTCCACGTGGCTCTCGAGGCAGGCGCGGTTGCGGCCTTCGGCCTTGGCACGGTAAAGCTGACGATCCGCCCTTTCCGTCCAGATCAATGTCGACGACCGCACCCACTGGGGCGCGAACGCCCCGCCGATGCTGATCGTGCAGGTCAGCGGCGGCTGCCCGCCGCCCGCGCTGATGGCCAGCGCCTGCACCCGCTGCCGGATGCGTTCCGCGACCGTCACCCCGAACGAGGTCGGACAGTTGGGCAGGATGATGGCGAACTCTTCGCCGCCGATCCTCGCCACCGTGTCCATCGGCCGCACCGTCTGCGCGATCGACTGCGCGACCGCGCGGATCACCAGGTCGCCGGCGGCGTGGCCGTGCTTGTCGTTGACCGCCTTGAAGTGGTCGATGTCCAGCATCAGCAGCAGCGCCGGTTCGCCGGACCGCGCCACGCGGTCGACCTCGCGCGCCAGCGCCATCTCGAAGCTCCGGCGGTTGACCAGGCCGGTCAAGGCGTCCTTGCTGGAGAGATCGCACAAGGCGTCGAGGATGCCCTGCAGCCACGGCTCCGAATACGGCTCCGCGTCGGGCAGCATCGCACCGGCCTGCTGCAGCAGCTGCAGGGCCAGGTCCAGGCGCAGCTTGTGGGCTGCAATGAGACTGTGCGGAGCGTCCAAGGTCGATTCGGGCAATTTCGGGGCAGTCTAGCGGCTTCCCCCCCAAATGAGCGCGCAGAAAAGAGGGGTTCCCCCCACCTCTTTCACACATCAAATGGACCAAACCCAATCAAACTAGATATTGTCGACAATGGCGATCACCCGGTGCTACGGCATCTCCTCTTCGAAGAAAACCAGACAGCCCCATGCGCCCAGGTCAACCGGTCTCGCTCGCGGCCCCGTCGCCGGTAGAGGCGATCGATCATGAGTTCAGCTTCAGCAAAGCCGACTTCGAACGCGTCCGCCAGCTGATCTATCAGCACGCCGGCATCTCGCTGCACGACGGCAAGCATGCGATGGTCTACAGCCGGCTGTCGCGCCGGCTGCGCGACACCGGCTACAAGAGCTTCGCCGACTACCTCCAATGGCTGGAGGGCGTCTCCGGCCCGCAGGGCGACCAGGAGTGGCAGGAGTTCGTCAACTGCCTGACCACCAACCTGACCTCGTTCTTCCGCGAGGACCACCATTTCCTGTCGCTCACCGACGACCTCAAGACGCTGACGGGCAAGCCGATCCGCATCTGGTGCTGCGCGGCGTCGACCGGCGAGGAGCCCTACTCCATCGCGATGACCTGCCAGGAATCGCTGGGCGCGAACAGCGGCGTGCAGATCGTCTCCAGCGACATCGACACCAACGTGCTGAACACCGCCCGCAAGGGCGTCTACGCGGCCGAGTCGCGCGGCCTCTCGCCGCAGCGGCTCAAGCAGTTCTTCCTGCGCGGCACCGGCGCCAACGAGGGCCGCATCCGCGTGCGCCCCGAGCTGGCGAAGATGATCGATTTCCGGCCGCTGAACCTGATGCACACCACGTGGTCGCTCGGCGATCCCTTCCACGTGGTGTTCTGCCGCAACGTCATGATCTATTTCGACGCCCCGACGCAACGCAAGGTCCTGGAGCGCATCCACAAGGTGATGCGTCCGGGCGGGCTGCTGTTCGTCGGGCATTCCGAGAACTTCACCGATTCCCGCGATCTCTTCCGCCTGCGCGGCAAGACGATCTACGAACGCGTCGGCTGATCGCCGCCAACGATCCGCCGTACGACGATCCGAAGAACCTCCATCCATACCCACCCTCATGACCCTGCCCTCCGCCTCCTCCGCGATGCAGCAAAGCGCGGCGCTGGCCAGCGCCGGCGCGGCCCGCGTGGCCCAGCTCAAGTCGGTGACGCGCAAGAACGGCGAGGCGTCGTTCTTCTTCTACGAAGCGCATTTCAAGAACGCCGCGGTCAAGGTCCTGCCCGGCGAGTATTTCGTCGACAACGACGACCTGCTGGTGATGACCACCCTGGGTTCGTGCATCGCCGCCTGCCTGTGGGACCGCCATGCGCAAGTCGGCGGCATGAACCACTTCATGCTGCCCGAAGGCCAGGGCGACTCGGGCCGTTACGGCTCGTTCGCGATGGAACTGCTGATCAACGAGATGATGAAGCGCGGCGCGTCCAAGAGCCGCATGGAAGCGAAGATCTTCGGCGGCGGCGCGGTGATCGCCGGCATGAACACGATCAACGTCGGCGAGCGCAACACCAACTTCGTCATCGACTTCCTGAAGCTCGAGCGCATCCCCATCGTGTCCAAGGACGTGATGGACGTGTATCCGCGCAAGGTCTGCTTCCTGCCCAAGAGCGGCAAGGCGATGGTCAAGCGCCTGGCGCCGACCAACACCGACGCGCTGGTGCAGCAGGACAAGGCCGCCGCCCAGCAGGCGCAACCGGTGGCGAGCACCGGCGGCTCGATCGACCTGTTCTGACGCGCACGCATCACTGAGACCACATCGGGGCGGCACTGAGGCAGCGAGAACGCCGCAGCGGACCCGGCAGTACCGAGGAGTAAAAGACATGGCCAAGACCACCGTCGTCGTCGTCGACGATTCCGCGCTGGTGCGGAGCATCCTGACGGAGATCATCAACCGCCAGCCCGACATGCAGTGCATCGGCGCCGCCAGCGATCCGCTGGCCGCGCGCGAGATGATCCGCAACCTCAATCCCGACGTGATCACGCTCGACGTCGAGATGCCGAAGATGGACGGCCTCGATTTCCTGCAGCGCCTGATGCGCCTGCGGCCGATGCCGGTCGTGATGGTGTCGACGCTGACCGAGCGCGGCGCCGAGGTCACGCTGAAGGCCCTGGAACTGGGCGCGGTGGACTTCGTCGCCAAGCCCAAGATCGGCGTGGCCGACGGCATCCGCGCGCTGGCGCAGGACATCACGGACAAGATCCGGATCGCGGCGAAGGCGCAGATCCGGCGCCTGCACGCCCCGGGACCGGCCGCGGCGCCGGGCGCGCCCGGAACCCCCACCGCGACCGGCGGCGCGACGCCGCCGCTCAAGCCCGCCTCGCCGATCGCGAGCCTGGGCCGGCTGTCGACCGAGAAGATCATCTTCATCGGCGCGTCGACCGGCGGCACCGAAGCGACCAAGGACGTGCTGATCAACCTGCCGGCCGACTGCCCGGCGGTCTGCATCACGCAGCACATGCCGGCGGGCTTCACCCGCAGCTACGCCGCGCGGCTGGACGGCCTGTGCAAGATCCGCGTGAAGGAAGCGCAGGACGGCGAACGGATCCTCCCCGGCCACGGCTACATCGCGCCGGGCGGCATGCACTTCAGCGTGGAGCGCTCGGGCGCCAACTACATCGCCCGCGTCCAGGACGGCGAGGCGGTGAACCGCCACAAGCCGTCGGTGGAGGTGCTGTTCAATTCCGCCGCGCGCGTGGTGGGCCAGAACGCCCTGGGCATCATGCTCACCGGCATGGGCGCGGACGGCGCCAAGGCGATGAAGACGATGAAGGACGCGGGCTCCTACAACCTCGTGCAGGACGAGGCGACCTGCGTCGTCTTCGGCATGCCGCGCGAGGCCATCAACGCCGGCGCCGCCGACGAGGTCCTGCCGCTGCACCAGATCGCCACGCGCCTGATCGAACGCCTGCGCAGCACGGCCGGCATGTCGATGAACCGCGTGTGATCACCGGTCCTTGCGCCGGTTGACGACGGGCAGCGCATGCGCCGGCGCCGGCGCCGGCGCCGGTGCGGCGCTCCGACGATCGTTGGCCGCGGCGACCAGCGTCGCCTGCCGCGCGGCCTGCTCACGGGCGAGCCGCTGCGCCTCCACGTTCGCGATGCGCTGCTCGCGGGCCGCGATCTGCAGCTCGGCGTTGACGTCGTTGAACGCATGGGCGTTGGAGACCAGCGCCAGCGCGGAGAGGATGGCGATCAGGACCGTCAGCGCCGGTCCGATCACCGGGAAACACGCCCACGGCGAGTAGGCGTCGCACGGTGCCTGCGGGGTCACCCGGGGGCGGAGGCAGGCGGTGATGTCGGGCTCGTTCATGGTCGTTCCTTCGTTCATCGGGGGAGATCAGCGGGAATGCTGGATCAGTGCTGGTAATGCTAGGTGCCCAGCAAGCGCTCTCCAAACGCTATATCCTTGCCTCCTTGAGTAGCCAAACTTTCCAACAAGTCGCTACAGTCGCCTTCGCTTTCCTTTCCCGTTCTGCCGGAGGACACCCGATGCGACTCCCCCGCCTGCCGCTCCAGTACCTGGCCGCCTTCCGGGCCGCCGCGCTGCACCAGAACCTGCGCGCCGCGTCCGAGGAACTCAACCTGACGCACTCCGCCGTGAGCCAGCAGATCCGCGCGCTGGAGCTGCAGCTCGGCTTCCCGGTCTTCGACCGGCAGGGGCGACGCGTGGTCCTCAACGCGGCGGGCGGCGCGCTGCTGCGCGGCGTGGAGCGCGCCTACCAGGAACTCGACCAGGGCCTGCGCGCCGCGACCTCCGCGCACGGCGTCGGGCAGCGCAGCCTGCGTGTGACGGTGCTGCCTTCCTTCGCGCAGCGCTGGCTGCTGCCGCGGCTGGGCCGCTGGCACGCGCGGCATCCCGAGGTGACGATCGAGATCGAGGCGACGGCCCGGCTCGTCGACCTGGAGCGGGAGAAGTTCGACATCGCCTTGCGGCAAGGCCTCGGCCCCTGGCCGGGCCTGACGAGTGAACCGCTCTTCGACCTGTCGATGCTGCCGGTGGCGTCCCCCGCCCTGGCGCACCAGTTGATCGGCCAGCCGCTGGAGGCGCTCGCCCAAGCGCCGTTGCTGGGCGATCCGGCGCAGTGGGAAGACTGGTTCTCGCAGGCCGGACTGCGGCGCCAGGTCGTGCCTGTGGCGATCTTCAACGACTTCGGCATCCTGCTGCAGGCAGCCGAGCAAGGCATGGGTGTCGGCCTGACGCGCGAGCTGCTGGCTGCAGATGCGCTGCTCGACGGCCGCCTCGTGCGCGTCGCCCCGCGGCAGGCCATGCTCAAGGAGCCGCAGCGGTATCACATCGTCTACGCGCCGCCGTCGCGCGAGGAACCCGCCGTACGCGCCTTCATCGACTGGCTGCACGAGGAAACCGCGCAGTCACGCGCGGCGCTGGACGGGTCCATGACCTGCCTGGCGACAGGCCGGGTCACGGGCCCCGCGCCCGGCAAGGTCACGATGCCAGAAACAGTTCCTGCAGATCGCTGAGGAAATCGAAGCCGCGCGGCGTCGCGCGGATCACGGCCGGATCGGGATCGAGCAGGCCCTTCGCGCGGCCCTGCGCCATCGCCTGGGCGATCGCCGACGGCGGCAGGCCGGTGCGTTCGAGGAAGCTCTGCATCGTCACGCCCTCGCGCAGACGCAGCGCGTTCAGCATGAACTCGAAGGGCAGCTCATTGCGGGCGACCTCGTTCTCGTTGGACACGGCCTGACCCTCGGCGGCCTTCTGCATGAAGGTCGCGGGATCGCGCCAGCGGACCTGACGCAGCAGCCGGTGCGCGAAGCTGAGCTTGGTGTGCGCGCCGGCGCCGATGCCGAGGTAGTCGCCGAACTGCCAGTAATTGGTGTTGTGCGTGCAGCGGTGGCCGTCGCGCGCGTACGCCGAGACCTCGTAGCGCGACATGCCTTTCGCGCCGGTCCGGGCGGTGATCAGGTCCAGCATGTCGCTGGCCAGGTCGGGATCGGGCAGGTGCGCCGGCGGCGAATTCGCGAAGCGCGTGTTGGGCTCGATGGTGAGGTGATAGACCGACAGGTGCGGCGGATCGAAGGCCAGCGCGATGTCCAGGTCCTGATCGAGTTCCGCCAGCGTCTGCCCCGGCAGCGCATACATCAGGTCGATGTTGAAGGTGCCGAACGAGCGCGCCGCTTCCTCGATCGCGGCGCGCGCCTGCGTGCCGCTGTGGATGCGGCCGAGCGCATGCAGCTTCGCGTCGTCGAAGCTCTGCACGCCGATGGACAGCCGCGTCACGCCGGCCTGCGCGAAGCCGGCGAAGCGGTCCTTCTCGAAGGTGCCGGGATTGGCTTCCATCGTGATCTCGCAGCCCGGCTCCAGCGGCAGGCGCGCGCGCAGGTCGGAGATCAGTTCGGCGATCTGCTCCGGCGCGAACAGGCTGGGCGTGCCGCCGCCGATGAAGATCGACACGACGGAGCGCCCCCAGATCAGCGGCAACGCCGCTTCCAGGTCCGAGCGCAATGCGGCGAGGTACTGGCGCGCGGTCTCGACGTCGAGTTCGCGCCCGTCGCGGTATTCATGCGAGTTGAAGTCGCAGTACGGGCACTTGCGGATGCACCACGGCAGATGCACGTACAGCGACAGCGGCGGCAGCGCCGACAGCGTCAGCGTGCCGGGCCGCATCATGCGGATGATGTCAGCCAAGGTGCCAGCTCTCGCGCATCTGGCGCAGCAGGTCCTGCGACGCGAGCGCACGATGGCTCAGGCGGTTCTTCGCCTCGGCGCCCAGCGCCGCGACGCTTTTCCCGAGCTCGGCGATGAACAGCAGCGGGTCGTAGCCGAAGCCGCCCTCGCCTTCCTGCGCACGCAGGATCTCGCCGTGCCAGCGGCCCATCGCGATCAGCGGTTCCGGGTCGTCGGCCGAGCGCACCGCCACCAGCGCGCAGACGAAGCGTGCGCGCCGATCCTCGATGCCTTCGAGCTTCTCGAGCAGCACGCGGTTGTTCTCTGCGTCGCTCTTCTCGCGGCCGAACAGCGTCGCATAACGCGCCGACAGCACGCCCGGCATGCCGCCGAGCGCGTCGACCGCGAGACCCGAGTCGTCCGCCAGCGCCGGCAGGCCGCTGGCTTTCGCCGCATGCCGCGCCTTGGTCAGACCGTTCTCCACGAAGGTAAGGAAAGGCTCTTCCGCCTCCGGGATGCCGAGGCTGCCCTGCGTGACGAGTTCGATGCCGAGCGGCTCGAACAGCGCCTGCAGTTCCTTCAGCTTCTTCGCATTGTTGGAGGCCAGGACCAACTTCATCACTTGCTCCAATCGACGGAGGGAACGGAAACCTTCATCCCCGGGGATTTCACTTCAGGCCGAGCGCCTCGCGCTGCGCGACGAGCAGCTCGCGGATGCCCTTCTCGGCCAGGTTCAGCAGCACGTCGACTTCGGCGCGCGTGAACGCGACGCCTTCGGCCGTGCCCTGCAGCTCCACGAAGTGTCCCGCGCCGGTCATGACCACGTTCATGTCGGTGTCGCAGGCGGAGTCCTCGACGTACTCGAGGTCCAGGAGCGCCTGGCCGTCCAGGATGCCGACCGAGATCGCGGCGACCGCGTCCTTCAACGGCGAGTCGGTGATCTTGCCCTGCGCGATCAGCCAGCTCACCGCGTCGTGCGCGGCCACGTAGGCGCCGGTGATCGCCGCGGTGCGCGTGCCGCCGTCGGCCTGCAGCACGTCGCAGTCGATCTGGATGGTGCGCTCGCCGAGCTTGGACAGGTCGAACACCGCGCGCAGCGCGCGGCCGATCAGGCGCTGGATCTCCTGCGTGCGGCCGGTCTGCTTGCCGCGCGCGGCCTCGCGGTCGCTGCGGGTGTGCGTGGCGCGGGGCAGCATGCCGTACTCGGCGGTGACCCAGCCTTCGCCGCTGCCGCGCTTGTGGGGCGGCACCTTCTCTTCGACCGACGCGGTGCACAGCACCTTGGTGTCGCCGAACTCGATCAGCACCGCGCCTTCGGCGTGGCGGGTGTAGTGGCGGGTGATGCGGACCGGACGCAAGGCGTCCGCCGCGCGCCCTTGCGGGCGGGTGGCGCTGCTGCTCATGAGGAAATCCTTTGGTGCCTTCAGTGGGGCTTCTTGCCGGCCTTGCGGATCGCGTCCTGGATCTCGCGCACGGCGGAATCGATCTCGGCCTCGTCGAGCTGCACGTCCTGGGTCGCCCCGTGGATCGTGGAGGCGAAGCCTTCCTGGTCGAGGTCCTGGGTGGAGATGGAGTCCGGCGCGTCGCCCTCGCCTTCCCACTCCACGGCCAGGGCCGTCACATTGTCGCTGCGCGCGCCGGCCTGGCGCAGCGCCTGCTCGACGAGCTCCGGCACCGCGTCGCCGACCGAGCGGCTGTCGGCCATGTGGCGCAGGATGTCCACGTCGCTGACCGAGCTCCACAGCCCGTCGGAGCACAGCAGCATGCGGTCACCGTTCTGCAGCAGCACCGGGCCGTTGACGTCGATCATCGGCTTGCCGGGGCTGCCCAGGCAGGTGAACAGGACGTGGCGGTTGAAGCGCTCGGCGCCGGTCGCGTGGCGGCCCAGCGCCTCCTGCAGCTCGCTGTAGGAATGGTCGCGCGTGCGGGCGATCAGCTCGGTCTCGCGCAGCAGGTACATGCGGGAGTCGCCGCAATGCGCCCACCAGATCTGGCCCTGCTGCATCAGCCCGACGACGATGGTCGTGCGCGGCGTGTCGTTCATGCCGCGCTGCTGGGCGTAGGTCAGCAGCTGCTGGTGCGCGAGCAGCACGGCGGTCTCGAGGAACTGCGACGGCGTCTTGATCACCGGCTGCGCGTCGCGCTGGAACAGCGCCGCGACGTTCTGGAGCGCCAGATGGGCGGCGACTTCGCCGTCCGGATGGCCGCCCATGCCGTCGGCGAGGGCGAAGAGACCGGCCTCGCGGGTATAGCAATACCCCATGCGGTCCTCGTTCTTCTCCCGTCCGCCCCGGCGGCTCACCTGATAGACGGAGAACTTCACGCCTTGGCCCCGGTCTTCAGGTTCTCCAGCTGCAGCTTGAGGCGCTCGCTGAAGCTGAGCTTGGTGTAGCGGCGCTCGGTCTCGCGCGACAGTTCCTTCTGCAGCGCGAAGACGCTCTGCGGACGGGTCAGCGGATCGAGCGACATGCACCACTCGGTCACCTCGAGCAGGTTGTCGGAGTACACGTTGCGCAGGCGCGAGAGCGACAGCCCGAGGCGGTCCTTCTCCAGGCGCTGCGGCGCGTCGTTGGGCGGATAGCCCTGCATGCAGGCGTAGATGCAGGCGCCGATCGCGTAGATGTCGGTCCACGGGCCCAGCGAGCCGTCGCGTCTGTACATCTCGGGCGCGGCGAAGCCGGGCGTGTACATCGGCCGGATGAAGTTGCCTTCCTTGGACAGCACTTCGCGGGCCGCGCCGAAATCGAGCAGCACCGCCTTGTTGTCGTTGGTGATGAAGATATTGGCCGGCTTGATGTCCAGGTGCAGCATCTTGTGCTGGTGCACGATGCGCAGGCCCTTGAGGATTTCGTCGAACAGCGACCGGATGGTCGATTCGCGGAACACCTTGTCACGCTTCAAATCGCGTGCGGTCACGATGAAATCCTGCAAGGTATCGCCTTGCAGGTAATTCATGACCATATAGACGGTCTCGTTCTCGCGCAGGAAATTCAGCACCGAGACGACGCTCGGATGCGAAATCTGCGCGAGGGAGCGGCCTTCCTCGAAAAAGCTGCGCAACCCCAGGCGGTACAGGGGTTGTTTTTCCGGTTTCACGCGGGGCGTGAGTTCTCCGGGAGATCGTTCTGCAAGGGACGAGGGGAGGTATTCCTTCAGAGCGACCAAGTGGTGGTCGGGGTCTTCGGCGAGATAAACGACGCCGAATCCACCCGCAGCCAGTTTCTTGATGATCTGATAGCCCCCCACCACCGTGCCTGCGGGCAAGGGCGCCGGTTTCGGCTTTGACATAATCGCGGTTCGATTGTTCTACCGATAGCTGATGCCAGTTTACAGCATGACCGGTTATGCCAGCGCCACGGCACAACCCGCGAACTCCGGCGAAACCCCTAGCCCGGCCCCCCACCCCGCGGTCACGGTGGAGGCGCGCTCGGTGAACGGACGTTTCCTCGACCTGAGTTTCCGCATGCCCGACGAGCTGCGCTCGCTCGAGGCCGCGCTGCGCGAGCTCGTCTCGGGCAGCGTCAAGCGAGGCAAGATCGAACTGAGGATCAACACCCACAAGGACTCCGACACGTCCTGGCCGAACCCGCAGCCAGAGCAGCTCAGCCGGCTTTCGCGGCTGGAATCGCAGGTGCAATCCTGGCTGCCGAAGGCGCAGGGATTGAGCGTCCACGAGGCCTTGAACTGGTGCAAGACCGGCGCGACGGGCGCCTCGGCGAACGACGAGACGGTGCTCGACGCCGCGCGTCAATGCATCCAGGGATTCCTCGAGGCACGGGAGCGCGAAGGCGCCAAACTGGTCACGATGCTCAAGCAGCGCGTCGCCACTTTGCGGGACCTCGCCACACAAGCCGAGCCGCTGATCCCGGCCGCGGTGCAACGCCAGCGGGAGCGTTTCCTCGAACGCTGGCAGGAGGCGCTGAGCGCGACCGGCGCCACGCAGACCATCTCCGAGCAGTCGCTGCACGAGCGCGCCGTCAACGAGGCGGCGGCCTATGCGCTGCGCATCGACGTGGCGGAGGAGCTCACGCGGCTGCGCGCCCACCTGGACGAGATCGAGCGCCTGCTCAAGAAGGGCGGCGAGGTCGGCAAGCGGCTGGACTTCCTGATGCAGGAGCTGCACCGCGAAGCCAACACGCTGGGCTCGAAGGCCGCGGCCATCGAGCTGACCAATATCTCGGTCGAGATGAAGGTCGCCATCGAGCAGATGAAGGAACAGGTGCAGAACATCGAGTGAGCACGCGGCGGCGCCTGAGCGAAGCCTTCCGCCGCCGATTCGCCGGACCCGGACCCGGACCTGCAGACCGGGTCGCGGGTGAAGCGGACCCTGCCGAGCCCCCTATCGCCAGGGCATCCCCCCAGTTCCTCAATTGACCCGCCCAGGGCGGTGGCCTAGCTTGGCCACTGGAACACCGAGGCACCGCGCCCGGTCATACGAACAGACAGGCACACAGGCACACGGGCACACGGGCAACATCCGGGAGGAGTGATGGTGAAGCGAAGTTCGCGGGCACGGCGAGGTCGCCACGCCGTGGCAGGAGCGTGCCCATGCTGAGCGAACGCTCGCCCCAGCTCGTGGGCCGCGCGCCGGCCTTCCTGCAGGCGCTGACCCTGATCGAGCGCATGGCGCGTTACGACGCGCCCGTGCTGATCGTCGGCGAGACCGGCACCGGCAAGGAGTTGGCTGCGCGCGCGATCCACTACCAGTCGGAACGGCGCGACGCGCCCTTCGTGCCGTTGAACTGCGGCGCCGTGCCGGAGACGCTGATCGAGAGCGAGCTCTTCGGCTGCGAGCGCGGCGCCTTCACCGACGCGCGCCAGGCCCGCAGCGGCCTCATCGCGGCCGCCGAGGGCGGCACGCTCTTCCTGGACGAACTCGATTCGCTGCCGCTGCGCGCGCAGGTGTCGCTGCTGCGCTTCCTGCAGGACTTCCGCTACCGGCCGGTCGGCGGCACGCGCGAATGCCGCGGCGACGTGCGCGTGGTCGCTGCGGCCAGCCCCCGGCTGCATGAACTGCTGGAGACCGGCGCCTTCCGCGACGACCTGGCCTTCCGCCTCAACGTGCTGCTGCTGGAGATGCCGCCGCTGCGCGACCGGCCCGGCGATGCGCAGGTGCTCGCGGCGCACTTCATCGCGCGGCATGCGCGGCAGCACGCGCTGCCGCCGCGTGCGCTCGCGCCCGGCTGCGTCGACTGGATCGCGCGTTACGCGTGGCCCGGCAACGTGCGCGAACTCGACAACCGCGTGCAGCGGGCGCTGATGCTGTCGGACGGCGAAGAGCTGGACCTGCGCCCGTGTGCGACA
>CAMPJJ010000007.1 GCA_946886855.1 uncultured Roseateles sp.
TCGATCCCGCCCTTTCAGCGAGCCCGAGGTGTCAACGTGGGGCAGGACGGGTCACCTGAATGACAAAGGCCGCTCCCTGGAGCGGCCTTTTGCCTCTGGAGCCTCGCGATCAGGGTTCCGCACCGGGCGGCACGCCGCGCGGGTACATCTCCATGAGCATCTGGCGGCGCTCGTAGCGCAGATCGCGCAAGCGCGAGTCGATCACCGAGGCCTCGAACTGGTCGGCCGATCTGGCGCGGCCTTGGCGCTCCGCCGAGGCGAGGCGATCGATCGCCCCGGTGATGTCGCCGAGCGCCGCGCGGGTCTCCCCCTGCGCGCGCAGGGAGCGCAACGGCTGGCCGAGCTGCTGCCACAGCGTGCCGCTTTCCTGCCAGGCCAGCGCGTCCTGCCCGTGCAGCGCGAGGTAGGTCTGCAGGGCCTCGGCCGCTTCGCGCTTCACCTCCGGCCGCGCATCCGCCTGCGCCAGGTCGGAACGGATCATGAGCATGGGGCGTGAGCGCTCGTTCTTCAACGGCTCCAGCGCGGCAAAGCCGGCTTCTGGCCGGTTGCGTGCCACTTCCAGCTCGGCATGCGCGTAGACCAGCAGGCGCTTCGCGCCGGGATCGGCACCGAGGAGACCCGCCAACGCATCGGCGGTCTTCAAGGTGGTCTCGGCGCGGGCGAAGTCGCGCAGCTTGATCGACGCGAGCGCGCTCGTATAACGGGCCGCCAGTTGGTCGATGTTCTTCTCTCCGGCCCTCGATCCCGCGTCCAGGCCCTGGAGCACCCGCCATGGATCGGTCCGCTGGTCCATCAACACGCGTGCGCGCGCAGCCATCAGCGCATGTTCCGACGTGCCGACCAGCTTGGTCTGGCTGGCGGTGCCCAGGCGCGCCCGGGCTTCGCCGATCCGCTCACTCGTCAACGGGTGGCTGCGCAGGTAAGGGTAGGCGCCGGAGTCCATCAGGTGATAGGCCTGCTCCATGCGTTCGAACATGCTGGCCATGCCGGCCGGCTGGTATCCGGCCTGCGTCATGACCTGGAAGCCGACGCGGTCGGCTTCGCGTTCCATGTCGCGGGAGAAATTCAGCTGCGCCTGCGCCGCCGCTGCCTGGCTGGTGACGATCGCCGCCTGCGCGCCGTCGATGCTGCGACTCTTGGCGGCGGCCAGGATGCCCAGCAGCAGGCCGACCGTGGCGAGCGCGCTGGTGCGGGCGTCGCCGACGATGCTGCGTGCGATGTGGCGCTGCGTGACGTGCGACAGCTCATGGCCCATCACCGACGCCAACTCGTCGCGTGCGCCGGTCATCGCGATCAGGCCCAGGTGGATGCCCACGTACCCCCCCGGCAGGGCGAACGCATTCACCGACCGGTCACGGACCAGGAAGAGTTCCCAAGCGAACCGGTCGCTCGTGTCGTCGCTGATGTTGCCGAGCCGACGCGCGGCGTCCACCAGCGGCTGCCAGGTGTTCTGCGCGTACTCGAGGAGCAGCGGATCGTCGATGTAGTCCGGGTCAGGGCGGATCTGCCGCATGACCTGGTCGCCGAGCTTCTTCTCGGCGCCGATGCTCACGTCGGCCGACACCGAGTCGCCCAGGGCCGGCAGGTTCACCTGAGCGACGGCGCCTTGGCCGAGCAAGGTCGCGCTGAGCAGCGCCACCAGGCAACGTCGTGTGAAGGGAATGGGGTTCGTTCGCTTCAAGGGATCTCCAGGGCCGGAACTATGATGGCGCCTCTTCGGTTTCGCGATTGTTGCCGCGCCCATGAGCTCGCCACTGACCCATTTTGACGCCAATGGACAGGCCCACATGGTGGACGTCTCCGGCAAGGATGTCACGCACCGCGTGGCCCGGGCCGCGGGCCGCATCCGGATGAAGGCCGAGACCTTGGCGCTGATCCGCGATGGGAACGCCAAGAAGGGCGATGTGATCGGGGTCGCGCGGATCGCCGC
Organism: uncultured Roseateles sp.; assembly: GCA_946886855.1. The sequence goes on from CAMPJJ010000007.1 coordinate 1,931, forward strand.
GATCCAGGCCGCGAAGCGAACATCGGATCTGATCCCGCTCTGCCATCCGCTGCCGATCACACGAGTCGCGGTGACGTTCGAGCTGGATGCGTCGTCGAGCGCCGTGATCTGCACCGCGCAGGTCGAGACGCTGGGGCGCACCGGCGTGGAGATGGAAGCACTGACGGCCGTGCAGGTTGGCCTGCTCACCGTCTACGACATGTGCAAGGCAGCGGATCGGGGCATGGTGATGGAGCAGATCCGCGTGCTGGAGAAGCAGGGCGGGAAGTCGGGCGACTGGCACGCCGAAGTCTGAACGCATCGGTCACTCAACCGATCTCGCCCTCATCGGCGCCCTCAGCGCAACTCGCGGAAGCTGTACTCCCGCTGAGGAGCCTCGCACTGGAACGGCTTCGCCGTCGCGTCGAGCGCCGCCACCTCATCGCATTCAGCGAGCCAGTCCTCGCTGGCCGCATTGCGGAACTCACGCAGCCGCTGCACCAGATAGCGGGCCTTGTCGGTCTCCCCCACCGCATTGAGCGACTTGGCCCAGGACATCAGCAGGCGCGTGTCGATGAGGTGATGGCCGGTCCGCCGTGAAGCTTCGAGCGCCACGGCGCCGGGCGGCTGAACCGTCGCTTCGGCGTAGTCGGCCTGCAGCGCGAACAGCGGGGAGCGCTGGCCCGCAGCGATGCGATCGTCCAGCGATGCGGCGCTTGCTGGAGGCGCGTAGATGTGGACGATGCGCAGATAGTCCAACACGACGAGCGGCACCAGTGCCACCGTCAGTAGACCCAGCACAGCCAGCGCAGGTCGGCGCTGGCCCGCCTCAGCCTTCTTGCCCGGCTCCTTCGCGACCTCGACCATGCACAGGCCGTATGCCAGCCCCGCGGGCAACAGGAAATAGGCATACCAGAGCGGGTACTCGAACTGGCTATGCAGGCCGATCATCGCGACCAGCATGCCTGCACAGCGCGTCGCGGCATCGCCCTTGATCGACCGCTTGAGGCCGACCCAGAGGCCCCAGGCCAGCAGCGCCAACGTGACCAGACCCAGCGGCAGGCCCATCTCGACGAGAAGCTGCAGTTCGAGGTTGTGCGTGTGATCGAAGAAGGCCACCGGACGATCCGGAAATGGCGTCATCGTCCAGGCGAAGTTGAAATCGCCCCAACCGGAGCCTGTGAGCGGATAGCGCTGCAGCAGGCCGACTGCGTTCTTCACGATCGCAATGCGGGACGGGGAACCGGCGCCTTCTTCCGAGACTCGCGACTGCGCGCCGAAGGCGTGGTGGCTGACGGCGGTGTACCACTCGAGCAGGCCCCAGCCGATCGCGAACATGATCAGCGTCGCCCCCAAGGCAATGCGCACGCGGCGCGAGAGACGTCCATCGATCGCGCCCCAGATCGCCAGCATGCCGATGCCGATCATCCCGGTGCGAGAGGCGCTCAACAGGACGCAGAACACGAACAGGAACAGCAGCAGATACAGCGCGATCGCGCCTCGCAGCGCGCCGCCCAGCCTCCGCGCGAGCCAGCCGCTCTGTGCCAGCCAGACCGACGCGACGCAGGCCCACATCAGCAGGCTGGCGAGGTGATTCGGTTGGCGCATGTTGCCGACAGCGCGACCCACCAGGCCAGAGCGCGCGATGACGGTGCCGTCGGCCAGCGACGGGAAGAACATCTGGACGAAGCTGACCACCGCGCTCAACAACCCCGCAAGCACGAGCGCGACGCAGAATAGCGTGAGCACCCCGTCACGCTGGCCGGGTGTCACGGCACGACCGGTCTGTACCGCAAGCAGAACGCCGAGCAGCATCGCGATGCTGGTGAACGACATCGACCACGGCAGCTCGTGCGTGACCGGTGCGGCGAGAGCCACCACCGTCATCAGCAGCAGTCCAAGGGAGACGCCATCGACGCGCCAGCCGGCCAGCAGCGATCGTCCCCAGGCCAAACCAGCGACCAGCAGGCCCAGCCCTGCGAATGCAGCCAACTGGTTGTAAAGAGTGGCCGAGGGGGTTTGGTTATAGGCGACCAGGGGCGCCAGCGTTACGCCCACCAGCAAGCCGATCAGCGTCAGGACCTGGAAGTGCGGCGCGGTAGAGGAGGCAGGGAGATTGGCGGCGGGCGCTGTCGCGGCGAGCGTCATGAACGGTCCGGGTCGTGGGGTCAGGGCGGAACTCTAACGCCCGTCGGGCCTGTCGCCCGGAACGCCATGCAACGCCGAGTTCAGAAGCCGTCGACGGGCGCGAAACCGACCGGATCGCCAGAGGTCTTGTCGAGCAGCACGGACCAGTCGGTGCGGCGCGCCAGCATCGGGATGTAGATCAGTTGCTCGATGGGCTTGCCGGTCTTGGCAACGGCGGCTTTGAGGGCATCAGCCTGCGCGGATCGTCGCGCCAGCAATTCGCTTACCGGTTTCCCGACCTTCAAAGCCTGCGCGCGGCCCAGCGCGTCCCATTCCTGCCAGAAGCTCGGGCGCATACCAAGATCAGCGCCACCGAAGGCCGCAAAGACGGCATCCATTTTCTCATCAGCCTTGACGTCCCGGGTGTTCACCAGCCGCGGCCCACTCAGAGACAGCGCGCGAAGGAATTCGGGCGCCTTGGGCAGTTCCTGCTCGACCACACTGGCAGCGATCACGGCGCGGAAGCGTTCTCCCTCGAGGGCCAGCACCACGGGTCGGGCAACGAACATCGTATGCGCGCCGAAAGCCAGACCGGCCAGCTGCAGGACGATGACGACCGACATGTCCCGCCACAGTTCACCTCGAGGTTTGCGCGAATCGAAAACGACCAGCGTGATCAGCGGGCCCATCACCACGTCGACACCCACGATCAGCAGGAACAGGCCCACGCCTCCGGATACTTCGCTGTAGGGCCACGGGTACCAGAGCAGGAACACGGCAGCCGCCACAGCGGCCGCAACCATAAGCGTGAAGACAAAGTGAATCGAAGACGCCTTGAGGCGTCCGCGGAGCGTGGGCGTCATGGACCGGTTCGGGAATGAGGCGACGGCGCGATTGTGGCGCGCAAGAAACGACAAATGGGGCCGAGGCCCCATTTGATCGAGTCGGAAGACCTGATTACTTGCAGGAAGCAGCCAGGTACTTCTTGTCCATGTCGGACGTGCAGACCCAGTCGATCGACTCGTTGCCGGCGGCGATGGTGCCGGTCAGCTTGATGACCTTGCCGTTCACGTTGCCGTCGATGTTCTGGGCAGTTGCGGTGAGGATGTGGGTCGCCGGCGTCCAGGTCACGCTCGTGACATAGTTGCTCTTGATGTTGTCCAGCGGCACATCGGCCACTGCCGGCCAAGCGGACTTGACACTGTAGTACTCCTGAATCGCTGCCTTCGGTTGGGTCGCGGCCGTCATCACCTCGGCCACCTTGGTCTTGATGATGTAGTCACGATACGCCGGCAGAGCCACGGCGGCCAGGATACCGATGATCGCAACGACGATCATCAGTTCGATCAGGGTGAAACCTTGTTGAACGCGCTTCATAGAAACTCCAGAGAGGAAGTGGGGTAGAGACAGACCGAATGTACGCAGGGCCCGTGCCAGCCTGGTTTCACCCTCGGGCGTGACCAACTTCACGGCCTGCAGATCACCGCTGGACTTCAAGTGACGTTTTTTGTCAGCCGTCATCCGCCGCAATCCGTCACTTGCGCCGCCCCTGACAAGCTTTGTCAGATGTCGTCGCTGACACGAAGATCCGGAGGTCCAGAAGCGACACAGCCTGCGGCGGTTATCCGGCGCAGGCTGCAAGTCGCTTGGGACAAAAGAAGCTGTCAGGCCAGTGTGAACTCCTGGAAGTTCTCCAGCGCGGAGATCCGGTGCGTCGTACGCAGGCTCATGACCGCATCCATCACTGCGGCGCGTTCTCCAGGCTTGATGTGAGTGATGTGCACGTCGATCGCGCCGTCGAGTTTCGCCAGCTCCTCACGAAGCGTCGTCGGGCACAGGTGTTTGCTGATGCCGGCCAGCCCGCATTCGTCGTCACCGAAGGCACACTCGATGATCAGATGGGCCACCTTGATCTGCGACAGGCGTTGCCAGAGGGCTGGATTGGGCCCTGTGTCCCCGGTGAAGACCCAGTGCCCCGATGGCCCACCGTCGACCGCGAATCCCACAGCTGGCACCGTGTGCGCGGCACTGATGACCTCGATGCGGCGGCCCCGGCTCAGATCGAGGCGTTCACCCACGGAAAACTCGTGGAACGTCAACGCAGGCCGCTCGAGAGACGGCAGACGGGTGAAGTCCGGCCAGATCACGCCGTTGAAGACATGCGCGCGCAGCGCCTGCAGGGTTTCGGGCAGTGCGTGTACCTGGACCGGGGGACGGCCCGCCTGCGCGCGCCGACGTTGGACCGTGTCCGCCAGCAGTCCGATCGCCAGCACATGGTCGAGGTGCGAATGCGTGACCAGGATATGGTCCACCTTGACCATCGCGTCCACGGTGAGTTCGGCCACGCCGCTGCCGGCGTCGATGAGCACATCGTCGTCGAGCAAGAAGGAAGTGGTCCTGTAGCCGGCCGCCAAGGCGCCGGCGCAACCAAGCACGCGAATCTTCATGCCGAAGACTGTAGAGGCACCCTCGCGTGACGCTAAGCGCCGAATCCTCGAATCGAAGATTTATTGCTGTCGCTTACGTGACCCCGCCACGATGCCGTGAAAACCTGCACGGGTGTCGGTGTTCGCCTGACGGCACCGAATCATCTCGATACAGGATGGCGTCTCAAAACGACGGCAGCAGCGCTGCAATCGGAAACGAAAAAAGGGCCTCACGGCCCCTTTTCGTACAGAGAAGAATTGATCACGCCTGCACGAACTGCATCTGCGTACCCGCCAGCTCGATCACGTCACCGTTCTTCAGCGGTACCGACTCGGCCGTCAGCGGCGCGCCATTGACCACCGGGCGGGCGCCGCCCTCGACGTGCGCGAACACGTAGCCGCTTGGCCGCTTCGTGATCGATGCCACCTGCACACCCGGCTTGCCCACCGTCGTCACGACCTTGGTGAGCGACACCTCGCGGCCCGCCGCTGGTCCGTTCAACACCTTGATCGCTGCCGGTGCCGTCGACACCGGTGCCGGGCCCAGCCCTCCGAATGATGACGGGAGACCGAAGCCGCTGCTCGGCGCGGTGCCGGGGCGAAGGATCATCGTCTTCTCGTAGTCGGCGTTGTCCTCGACCAGATACTTGATCTTGTACTTGCCGACCTCGATCACGTCGCTGTGCGACAGCAACTGCTTCTTGATCGCCTTGCCGTTGATGTACGTGCCGTTGGTCGAGTTCAAGTCCTCGATGAAGACATCCGCCCCGACCATTTGCAGCACGGCGTGTTCGCCGCTGACTGCCAGGTTGTCGATGACGATGTCGTTGTACGGCCGCCGGCCGAGCGTGGTCTTGTCCTTGGTGATCTGCACTTCCTTGATCACCACCCCGTCGAGCGACACCACCAGCTTGCCCATGCTTGACCTCGAGTCCTGTCTTTATTTGTAGAGGGCCGCCTCAACGGCGCCCATTGTTGCGACTGAATGGCCACCACGCCCATGGCTTGGTACGAGTTTCGGCGCGAACCAGAACGATCGCAATATTATCCTTGCCGCCCATGTCATTGGCCGTGTCCACCAGCGCCTGCGCCGCTTCAGGCAGATCGCTGTGGCTTTGGAGCACCTGCGCCACGCTGGCGTCGTCGACCATGTCGGAGAGCCCATCGCTGCACAGCAGGATCTGATCGCCGGGCAGCAGCTCATGCTGATGCACCTCCAGCATCACCGTATCCTCGACACCGACAGCTCGGGTGACGAGATTCTTGTTGCTGCTGAACACGGCTTCCTCGGGCGTCAGTAGACCCGCATCGATCTGTTCCTGCAGCAACGAATGGTCACGCGTGAGTTGCACCAATTGGCCTTCTCGATAGCGATAAGCCCGCGAATCGCCCACGTGTCCCAGCAACAGGCTTTGTTCGCGGAAGACCGCCAGCACCAGCGTCGTCCCCATGCCTGCGTAACGCGGGTTGGTGTTGGCGGCGTTGAAGATCGCCCGGTTGGCGTTGTCCACGCAGATATCCATCGCGCGCCGCACATCGATGTCGGTCGCGTGCTGGCCGGCTTCCGCCAGCCATCGACCCAGTTCCGACTTGATGAAGGTCGTCAGCATCTGGCTCGCGACTTCTCCAGCGTTGTATCCACCCATGCCATCCGCGAGCACCGCGAGCCCGACGCCCGGTTCCAGGGCAACCGAGTCTTCATTGTTGTCGCGCACACGACCGGTATCGGTGGCGCTGAAGAACTCCAGGGTCATGTCTTGCTGGCGGGATCGGCTGGGGGAAACGGATTGTGCACTGCGCCCTGGGACTGTAGCCGCAAAGTTTGTTCGAATGCCTGTCCCGCTGGTGGGGGAGGTGTGGCGCCCGTGCTATTGGCCAGTTCCACCGGAATCTGGCTCAGCACCGCCTCCAGATCCTGGGCCAGCGTGTCGCCGCGCTGGTAGCGCAGCTCCGGGCGCTTCTCCAGCGCCAGGGCCACGACCAGGGCGAGCGACTCCGGAAGCTCGGGGCGCAGTCGACGGATGTCGGGTGCCGGCTGGTTCGTGATCTGGTGCATCAGCGTCGCCATCGACTCGGTCTGATGCGGCAGATGGCCGGTCAACAGCTGGAACAGCATGGCGCCCAGTGAGTAGAGGTCGCTGCGACCGTCCACCTGCAAGCCGGCGAGCTGCTCGGGCGACATGTAGGACGGCGTGCCCAGGACCAGCCCGGTCCGCGTCCGGCTGCCGTCGGCCACGCGGGCGATGCCGAAGTCCATGATCTTCACGCTGCCGGTATCCCGTTCCAGCATCACGTTCGCCGGCTTGATGTCGCGATGAACGACGCCATGGCCGTGCGCGTACTGCAGCGCCCGCCCCAGGCGCGCGCCAAGCAGCAGGACCTCGCGCAAGGGCAGCAGCTGACCCGACCGCGTGTGATGGCTGAGGTCCTGCCCGACCACGTATTCCATGGCGATCCAGGTCTCGCCGGCGCATTCGCCGGCATCCAGCACGCGCAGGATGTCGGGATGATCCAGATGCCGGGCCGCGCTCGCCTCCCGCATGAAACGGTCGCGGACGTCGACCAGATCCTCCGGCGCGAACTCACGTTGCAGCGCCAGACGCTTGATCGCGACGGTGCGTCCGCTGCGGCGGTCCACGGCCCGATGGACCACCGCCATCGCGCCGCGGCCGATCTCCTCGCCGATCTCGTAATCATCGAGCGCGACGCCGGCCGAACGCGGCATCGGCTGCGTCGTCGGCAGGGTGTCGGACGCACCCCGCCCGCCGTCGTCAGACGCGCCTCGGCTCAGCAGTCGCTTCAGGAAGCCGGAGGCGCTCATGACATGGCCGGCCTTTCGTCAGGCTTGCGCCGGCCGGCGCGCGGCCAGCAGCTTGCCGACGAGCAGGACGAACAGCGCGCCGCCGATGCCCAGGGCGTAGTAGACCTGCGGCAGGACCTCGGTGGTGCCGGGCTTGCTGCCGGCTTGCATCGGCACCCAGGCATTCAACGCCGGATCGGTCACCAGCATCGTGCCGGCGATCCATCCCAACAGCATCGCGCCCAGCGTGATCACGATCGGGAACTTGTCCATCAGCTTGATGACCAGTTGGCTGCCCCAGACGATGATGGGGATAGACACCAGCAGGCCGAAGATCACCAGCGGCATCTGATGCTGGCCACCTGCGCCCTCGGCAGCGCCGGCGATCGCGATGACGTTGTCCAGGCTCATCACGAAGTCCGCGATGATGACGGTCTTCACCGCGCCCCAGAGCTTGTCGCTCGCTTCCATCTTCGCGTGATCGTCCTCTGCCTCAGGGATCAGCAGCTTGATGCCGATCCACAGCAGCAACACGCCGCCGACCAGCTTCAGGAACGGGAGCTTGAGCAGCGTCAGCGCGAAGAAGATCAGCACGACGCGCAACACGATGGCACCGGCGGTGCCCCAAAGGATGCCCTTGGTGCGCAGATTGGGCGGCAACTTGCGGCAGGCCAGTGCGATGACGACGGCATTGTCGCCACCCAGCAGGATGTCGATCAGGATGATCTGGCCGACGGCAAGCCAGAACTCGGGACTGGTGAGCATTTCCATGGAGGGAACCCGCGCCGGGCCTCGCGCAACGAGGGCCCAGTCTAAAGCGTTGGAGGGGCAAACGAAGGAAGGGGCCCGATGGGCCCCTTCCTTGGTTCGGGGGGTGCGGCTGGATTGTCCGCGCCCCGCCCCCAGCACCGCAGTGCGTGAAATTACGCAGCCACGGCGCCTGGCATCAGGTTTTTCCTGCTACTTACAGCAGGCCTTTCAGCAGCTTGCCCATTTCCGACGGGTTGCGCGTCACGGTGAAGCCGCACTCTTCCATGATGGCGAGCTTGGCGTCGGCCGTGTCGGCACCGCCCGAGATCAGCGCACCGGCGTGGCCCATGCGCTTTCCGGGAGGGGCGGTGACGCCGGCGATGAAACCGACGACCGGCTTCTTCATGTTGGCCTTGCACCAACGGGCGGCTTCCGCCTCGTCCGGGCCGCCGATTTCGCCGATCATGATGACGGCGTCGGTGTCCGGGTCGTCGTTGAAAGCCTGCATCACGTCGATGTGCTTCAGGCCGTTGATCGGATCGCCACCGATGCCCACCGCGGAGGACTGGCCCAGGCCGATTTCGGTCAGCTGCGCCACCGCTTCATAGGTCAGCGTGCCCGAGCGCGACACCACGCCGATGCGACCCTTGCGATGGATGTGGCCGGGCATGATGCCGATCTTGATTTCGTCGGGCGTGATCAGGCCGGGGCAGTTCGGGCCCAGCAGCAGCGTCTTCTTGCCGCCGGCCAGTTCCTTGGCCTTCATCTTGTTGCGCACTTCCAGCATGTCGCGGACGGGGATGCCTTCCGTGATGCAGATCGCCAGGTCCAGGTCGGCTTCGACAGCTTCCCAGATGGCGGCGGCGGCGCCCGCGGGCGGCACGTAGATCACCGACACGGTCGCACCGGTCTGGGCCGCAGCTTCCTTCACGGTGCCGTAGATGGGGATGTCCGAGAACTTCTCGCCCGCCTTCTTCGGGTTCACGCCGGCAACGAACGCGTTCTTGCCGTTGGCGTAGGCCTGGCAGCCCAGGGTGTGGAACTGACCGGTCTTGCCCGTGATGCCCTGGGTGATGACCTTGGTGTCCTTGTTGATGTAGATGCTCATGTCGTATTCCTTGGCTGGGTCTTCGGCTTACTTGACGGCGGCGACGATCTTGGTCGCGGCTTCGGCCATGGTGTCGGCGGCGATGATGGGCAGGCCGGACTCGGCCAGCATCTTCTTGCCCAGCTCCTCGTTGGTGCCCTTCATGCGGACGACCAGCGGGACGTTCAGGTTGACGGCCTTGCAGGCCGTGATCACGCCTTCGGCGATGGTGTCGCACTTCATGATGCCGCCGAAGATGTTCACGAGGATGCCCTTCACCTCGGGGTTCTTCAGCATGATCTTGAAGGCTTCGGTGACCTTCTCGGCCGTCGCGCCGCCGCCGACGTCCAGGAAGTTGGCCGGCTCGCCGCCGAACAGCTTGATGGTGTCCATGGTGGCCATGGCCAGGCCGGCGCCGTTCACCAGGCAGCCGATGTTGCCGTCGAGCGAGATGTAAGCCAGGTCGAACTTCGATGCTTCGACTTCAGCCGGATCTTCTTCGTCCAGGTCGCGGTAGGCGACGATTTCCGGATGGCGGAACAGGGCGTTGGCGTCGAAGTTGAACTTGGCGTCCAGGGCGATCAGGTTGCCCTTGGAATCGCAGTTCAGCGGGTTGATTTCAACCAGCGACGCGTCCGTGTCCATGTAGCACTTGTACAGCTTGGCGAACAGGTCGACGGCCTGGTCCACCGAAGCGCCGCTCAGGCCGATGGCCGCGGCGATCTTCTTCGACTGCTCGGTCGTGATGCCGGTCAGCGGGTCGATGTACTCGGTGATGATCTTCTCGGGCGTCGAGTGGGCGACTTCCTCGATGTCCATGCCGCCTTCGCTCGACGCGATGAAGGCCACCTTCTGCGTGCCGCGATCGGTCACCAGCGAGATGTACAGCTCGTTCTTGATGTCCGCGCCTTCTTCGATGTACAGGCGGCGGACCTTCTGGCCGACCGGGCCGGTCTGGTGCGTGACCAGCTGCATGCCCAGGATCTGCTCGGACAGCGCCTTCACGTCGTCCAGGCTCTTGCCCAGCTTGACGCCGCCGCCCTTGCCGCGACCGCCGGCGTGGATCTGCGCCTTGACCACCCAGACCGGGCCGCCCAGCTTCTGCGCGGCTTCGACCGCCTCTTGCACCGTGAACGCGGGAATGCCGCGCGGCACCGGCACGCCGAACTGGCGCAGGATTTCCTTGCCCTGGTACTCGTGAATCTTCATAGGGAGGTCTCGCTTGATGGATGAATCAGGAAGAAGCAGCCAGTGCCGCGGACGCTCCGCGGTGCCGGCGTGGAGAGGAGGTTTGCAACGCCGGATTCAGCCGGCCCCCCGCGGCAAGGAACCCGTCGTCGCGGCCATAGGACCGCGCGTCGACGGAGCGACGAAGGGGCGGTGGACGGCGCTCGGGGGAGGCGGAGGAAGACATAAAACCGATGCAAACACGCGAAAACACGCCCGCGGACGAACGCCGGCGGGCTGTTTTGCGAAGCCGAAAATGTAGCATGCTGCGTTGCATCAAGCCCTTGGCGCGGTTGAGACGCGCACTGCCGTAGGCTTGTCAGCGCGTCGCAAGGTGCTCGTGACGCACGGAGTTTCGTCGAGTTTCAGGGACTGTCGCTCTTTCAGGCGGCACGAGCGCTCGCCGGGCCGAGGGACAGCTCACTCCTCGAGGTCACTGCCCACCGCGACGCGCCGGACCGCCCGGCGCGCGAGGTCGGAACCAAATCCGCGCCCCACGAGGAAGCGCAGCCGCTTGGCCAGCGCCGCGGCATCCGCTGCCGGCCCCTCGCCGAACTTGCGTCGCAGCAGCTCGCAAGCCCGTTCCAGTTCGCCGGCCGCGAGCGTCGAACGCTGCTCCGCGTCCATCGAGAGCCCATGCTGCGCGAGCTCCTGCTCGATGCGCCTCTGGCCGAATCGTTGCGAGCGCACATGGATCCGGGACTCGACGAATCTCGACTCGTCGAGATACCCGTTGGCCTTGAGCCAGTCGAGGACCGCATCGACTTCGACGCTGGGACCCTGCGATTCGTCTTCATCCGGAAAAGCGCTCGAGTCCGCCGGGGTTTCGCCAGCCTCGGCCTGGCGATCACGCGCGATGCGCAGCAGCTTGCGCCGCAACTCCATGGCGCTGTGCTCCCGTTGCGCGAGCAGCGCCACCGCACGGGCCTTCAGCGACAGCGGCTGCGAGGCCCGGCCCCGCCGACCGTCTGGCGGGGTCATGCGACTGCCCCGCGCTTACTCGGCGTCGCTGCCGGGCGTCGCTCCCAGCAGCGGGACGCCCAGCGAATCGCGGATCTTGTTCTCGATCTCGACCGCCAGGTCCGCGTTCTCGCGCAGGAATTCGCGCGCGTTGTCCTTGCCCTGACCGATCTTCTCGCCGCCGTAGGCGTACCAGGAGCCAGCCTTCTCGACGATCTTGGCAGCCACGCCCATGTCGATGATTTCACCCTCGCGGCTGATGCCTTCGCCGTAGAGGATGTCGAACTCCGCCGTCTTGAACGGCGGCGCGACCTTGTTCTTGACGACCTTGACCTTGGTCTCGGAGCCGATGACTTCCTCGCCCTTCTTGATCGAGCCGATGCGGCGGATGTCCAGACGCACCGACGCGTAGAACTTCAGCGCATTGCCGCCGGTCGTCGTTTCCGGGCTGCCGAACATCACACCGATCTTCATGCGGATCTGGTTGATGAAGACGACGGTGCAGTTGGTCTTCTTGATGGTGGCGGTCAGCTTGCGCAGCGCCTGGCTCATCAGACGGGCCTGCAGGCCCGGCAGCGAGTCGCCCATTTCGCCTTCGAGTTCCGCCTTCGGCGTCAGCGCGGCCACCGAGTCGATGACGATCAGGTCGACCGAGCCGGAGCGCACCAGCGAGTCCACGATCTCCAGCGCCTGTTCACCGGTGTCGGGCTGACTGATCAGCAGTTCCTGCAGGTTGACGCCGAGCTTCTGTGCGTACTGGACGTCGAGCGCATGTTCCGCATCGATGAAGGCGCACACGCCGTCCAGCTTCTGCATCTGGGCGATGACCTGCAGCGTCAGCGTGGTCTTGCCGGAGGATTCCGGGCCGTAGATCTCGACCACGCGGCCGCGCGGCAGACCGCCGACGCCCAGCGCGATGTCCAAGCCCAGCGAGCCGGTGGAGACGACCTGGATGTCCTCGATCTTCTCGCCTTCGGCCAATCGCATGATGGAGCCCTTGCCGAACTGCTTTTCGATCTGGGCGAGGGCGGCCTGCAGGGCCTTGGCTTTTTCGGTGTTGGCGTTCTTGACGGGGGCGTCCATGCAATCTTCTCCTGTTGGCTGCGGCGGATTATGGCGCAATCTGTATATCTGTACAGTACTTTGTCGAGTCCGTCGGCCCGCTGTGAAGGGCCGTGGAAGGTCGATGGCGTCATCTTAGGCAGTCGCTGGCTCACAGGATGAGCCAGGCACCCGATTCCCGCTCTTTTCCCTCAGGGGTGGGAAGCGCCCTCATTCGAACCTGTCGCCGGCCTGACCCGACACCCCCGACGGTCGCCTTGGCGGACGCCTCGGAAACGCCTAGGGAACACCGACGGACCGCTCCCTAGAATGTCTCCATGACCAGAGGGGACGACACATGCGCATCTTGATCGCCGAAGACGACCAGGTCCTCGCCGATGGCCTGCTGCGCTCGTTGCGGGCGTCGGGCTGCGCGGTCGATCAGGTCGGCAGCGGCAGCGAGGCGGATGCGGCCCTCGCCTCGCATGAGTTCGATCTGCTGATCCTCGATCTGGGACTGCCCAAGCTGCACGGCCTCGAAGTGCTGAGACGCTTGCGCGCACGCGGCTCGGCCGTGCCGGTGCTGATCCTGACTGCGGCGGACAGCATCGAGGAACGCGTCAAGGGGCTGGACCTGGGCGCCGACGACTACATGGCCAAGCCGTTCTCGCTGCAGGAACTCGAAGCCCGCGTGCGCGCGCTGACGCGGCGCGGACTCGGCACCGCGTCGAGCGTGATCCGTCACGGTCCTTTGAGCTTCGACGCGACCGGCCGGGTCGCCTACATCAACGAGCAGATGGTGGAACTGTCGGCGCGGGAACTGTCGCTGCTGGAAGTCCTGCTGCAACGCGCCGGGCGCCTCGTGAGCAAGGACCAATTGGTCGAGCGTCTGTGCGAGTGGGGCGAGGAAGTCAGCAACAACGCGATCGAGGTCTACATCCATCGGTTGCGCAAGAAGATCGAGCAGGGGCCGATCCGCATCGCCACGGTACGCGGATTGGGCTATTGCCTTGAGAAGATTCCCGGCTGAGCTGCCGCATGGCGGCTGATTCCTCCGGCCACCGCTCGCTGTTCGGCGAGATCCTCGACTGGATGCTGGCCCCGCTGCTGGTCATCTGGCCGATCAGCGTCGCGTTGACCTGGCTGGTGGCGCAGGGCATCGCGAACAAGCCCTACGACCGCGAGCTCGACGAGATGGCGCGCACGCTCGGGCTCCAGGTGGTGACGGAACCCGCACCCGGTGACGCGGTCGCCAGGCGCGGCCGCTCGCGCTACGCGCTGGCGCCCGAGGCGGCCGCGCTGCTGCGCGCGGACGAGTCCGACACCGTCTACTACCAGGTCCTCGGCCTGCGCGGTGAACTGCTCAGCGGGGATGCACAACTGCCGGTCCCCGACGTGGAGCCGCCGATCGTCCCCTGGGAGGTCAACCGGCGCTTCGACGAAGTCAACAACGAGCCCGTGCGCATCTCCTACCTGTGGGTGGTGCCCGAGGGGATGGCGGGCAGCGACAAGATGATGCTGGTGCAGGTCGCGGAGACGCTGGGCAAGCGCTCACGCCTGACCAACGAGATCATCAAGGGCGTCATCCTCCCGCAGTTCGTGATCCTGCCGCTGGCGGTGCTGCTGGTGTGGCTGGCGCTGGCGCGAGGCATCGCGCCGCTGAACGATCTGCAGCGGCGCATCCGCTCGCGCGACAGCTCGGACCTGAGCCCCATCGACGAGCAGCGCATCCCGGACGAGGTCGCGCCGCTGGTGCAGGCCATCAACGACCTGCTCGAGCGCCTCGACCAGTCGATCCGCTCGCAGAAGCATTTCCTTGCGGACGCCGCGCATCAGTTGAAGACGCCGCTCGCCGGGCTGCGCACGCAGGCCGAGCTGGCGCAGCGCGAGATCGACGAAGGTCGCAGTTCTCCGGCAGAGCTGCGCCGCTCGCTGAAACAGATTGCCGTGTCGAGCCAGCGCGCGGCGCACATGGTCAACCAGCTGCTCGCGATGGCCCGCGCCGAGGACCAGGAGCACGCCGCGCGTCGCAGCGAGGTGAACCTGGCGGTGCTGGCGATCGAGACGGTGCGCGACTTCGTGCCGCGCGCGATGGAGAAGCGGCTGGACCTCGGCTACGAGGGACCGGAGGCGAGCCAGGCGGGTCTGCGCATCAACGGGCACCCCCTGCTCATCCGCGAGCTGATCCGCAACCTCGTCGACAACGCGCTGCTCTACACGCCCAGCGGCGGCACGGTCACCGTGCGCGTGGTCGAGGACCCGTTCGGACAGGTCTGCGTCCTTCAGGTCGAGGACTCGGGACCCGGCATCGTCGAGTCGGAACGCGAGCAGATCTTCCAGCCGTTCTACCGCGCGCTGGGCACGAACGTCGACGGCTCCGGCCTGGGCCTCGCGATCGTGCGCGAGATCGTCCAGCAGCATGAGGCCGAGATCGCGGTCGACGACACGCGGGCGCGCCGGCAGGCGGAGTCGGACGGCGTCGGACCCGGCGCGCGCTTCACGGTCCGGTTCGCGGCGCATCCGTTGTCGAGCGCCCCCGCTTGAGCGCCCCTGCCTGAGTGCCCTCGCCGCAATAAGCACGACAGGGGCGACCCGGTGCGCCGCCTGATCAGCGCTGCGTCCCGCCCCGGCTCTTGGCGATCGACATCAGCATCCCCAGCGACAGGCCCAGGGTCACCATCGCCGTTCCACCGTACGAGATGAATGGCAGCGGCACCCCCACCACGGGCAGGATGCCGGTCACCATCCCCATGTTCACGAACACGTAGGTGAAGAAGCTCAGCGTGATCGCCCCCGCGAGCAGTCTCGAGAACAGGGTCGGCGCCTCATGCGCGATCGCCAGTCCGCGCAGGATCAGCGCGGTGAAGCCGATCAGCAACCCCGCCGCTCCGATGAGTCCGAACTCCTCGCCGTAGGCGGCGAAGATGAAGTCGGTCGTCCGCTCCGGAATGAACTCCAGGTGCGTCTGTGTGCCCTTCATGAAGCCCTTGCCGGTCACGCCGCCCGAGCCGATCGCGATCTCGCCCTGGATGATGTGGAAGCCCTTGCCCAGCGGATCCTTCGTCGGGTCCAGCAGCGTGCAGACGCGGTCCTTCTGGTAGTCCTTCAGCACGACCCATTTCACGTCGGGCTGGCAGATCTGGTCCTCGCTGAAGACCAGCGCCGTGATGCCCGCGCCGGCCAGCACCATCGCCGGGATGATCAGCTTCCACGACAGCCCGGCGAAGAAGATCACGTACAGGCCCGCGCCCAGCACCAGCAGCGAGGTGCCGAGGTCCGGCTGCTTCGCGATCAGCCCGACCGGCACGACGAGCAGGATGAAGGCGGCAATGAAATCCGGCAGCCGGAGCTGGCCTTCGCGCTTCTGGAACCACCAGGCCAGCATCAGCGGCACGGCGATCTTCAGCAGCTCGGACGGCTGGATCTGCGTGCCGACATACAGCCAGCGCGTCGCGCCCTTTTTCGTGATGCCGAACAGCGCCACCGCGATCAGCAAGGTGACGCCGATGGCGTAGAGCGGCAACGCGAGCTGCATCAGCCGCTGCGGCGGCACCTGCGCGGTCACGAACAGCACGCCCATGGCCAGGGCCATGTTGCGCGCGTGATCGACGAAACGCGTGCCGTGGTCGTAGCCGGCCGAGTACATGCACATCAGACCCAGGCCCATGAGCCAGGCCATCGCGAGCAGCAGCGGGATGTCGAAACCCTGGAACAGCGGCTTCACCCGCTGCAGCAGGCTGGGTTTGCTGAAGACGGCGCTCATCGTGAGGCTCCCGGCGTGGGACGTGTGGCCGCCGCGGCGGAGCGCGTGGCGGATGCCGCCCGCACCGGCGCCGGGACGGGGGCCGCCGCGGGTGCGGGCGCCGACGCGGGCGCCGACGCTGCCGATGCGGCCGCCTCCGGCGCGCTGGCCGCGGCGTTGGGCAGCGGGATGTCTTCGACACGGCGCGGCGTGCCGATGGGCGCGCCGACCTGGCCGACCCGCACCTTGGCGATGTCCTCTTCGCTCGGGTAGGTGCCGGTGAGCACGTAGTCGTACACGCGTCGCGCGATCGGCGCCGCCGATTCGGAGCCGAAGCCCGCGTTCTCGACGATCAGCGCCACGGCGATCGTCGGCGCCTGGTACGGCGCGAACGAGATGTACAGCGAGTGGTCGCGCTTGCGCTCGTCCGCCTTGATGCTGCTGTAGGTCTGCCCGGCGCGCAGGCCGACCGCCTGGGCCGTGCCGGTCTTGCCGGCGCTCTGATACTGCGCGCCGGCGAACACCGCGCGCGACGTGCCTTCCAGCGTCACGTCATGCATCGCATTGCGGATCACGTCGACGTCCGCCTTGCGCAGCGCCAGCGGCTCGAGCGCATCGCTCGCGACGCGCCGCTGCGTGTGCTTGACGACGTCCTCGATCTCCCGCACCAGCCGCGGCCGGTAGCGCTCGCCGCCGCTGGACAGCGTCGACATCGCCGTCGCCAGCTGCAGCATCGTGAAGTTGTTGTAGCCCTGTCCGATACCCAGCGAAATCGTCTCGCCGGCGTACCACTTCTGCTGCTCCGGCCGCTTGTACGCGCGGCGCTTCCACTCGGTGCTGGGCAGGATGCCGGTCACCTCGCCCTGCAGGTCGATCTCGGTCTTGCGGCCGAAGCCGAAGGGCTCGAGCTGGTCGTGGATCATGTCCACGCCCATCTCGTTGGCCAGCGAATAGAAGTAGACGTTCGACGAGGTCACGATCGCCAGTCGCATGTCCTTCGGCCCCGCGCGGTCGCCGGTCGCGCTGCCGAACACCCGTCCGCCGAAGCTGTAGTTCAGGTTGTCCTGGATCACCACGTTGGCGGCGCGTTTGCCGGTATTCAGGGCGGCCATCGCCATGTAAGGCTTGAAGGTCGAACCCGGCGGATAGGTGCCGCGCAACGCGCGATTCAGCAGCGGCTTGTCGATGTCCTCGTTGAGCTCACGCCAGCTGTCGGCATCGATGCCGTCGACGAACAGGTTGGGATCGAAGCTCGGCTTGGACACGAAGGCCAGCACTTCGCCGTTGCGCGGATCCATCGCGACCAGCGCGCCGCGACGGTCGCCGAAGAGCCGCTCCACCAGCGCCTGCAGCTTGATGTCGACCGACAGGTGCAGCGTGTTGCCCGGCGTCGGCGGGCGGTTGCGCAGCCGGCGCACCGCGCGGCCGCCGGCGCTGGTCTCCATCTCCTCGAAGCCGGTCTGGCCGTGCAGTTCGCGCTCGTAGGCCTGCTCCAGCCCGAGCTTGCCGATGTATTCGGTGCCGCGGTAGTTGGCGACGTCCTCCTCGGACCAGTCGTCCATCGCCTTCTTCTCGGCCTGGTTGATGCGGCCGATGTAGCCCAGCATGTGCGCGCCGATGTCGCCCAGCGGGTAGCTGCGGAACAACCGCGCCTTGATGTCCACGCCCGGGAAACGGAAGCGCTGCGCGGCGAAGCGGGCGACCTCGGTGTCGGTCAGCTTCGTGCGGATCGGCAGCGACTCGAAGTTCTTGCTTTCCTCCATCAGGCGCTTGAAACGGCGACGGTCGCGCTGCTGGATCTCGATGACCGCGGACAACGCGTCGATCGTGCGCTCGAGGTCCGGAACCTTCGACGGCGTGATCTCCAGCGTGTAGGCCGAGTAGTTGCTCGCCAGCACCACGCCGTTGCGGTCGACGATCAGGCCGCGGTTCGGCACGATGGGGACGACCGAGACGCGGTTGGTCTCGGCGCGCTCGAGCAGCGTGTCGTGCTGCGTGATCTGCAGGTAGACGAGGCGCGCGACGAGCAGGCCGAAGCAGAACAGCACGAACGCGGCCGCGGCGAACAGCCGCAGCCGGAAGCGGCTCAGCTCCGCCTGGAGGTTCTTGATGACCGTCATCGCGAGCCTGTTCCCGGCACGCTCAGAGCGGGCGGTGCGCGTCGGGATCCGGCGCGCGACGCTGCGGTGCCAGCAGGAGCGCCGCCGTGATCGGCCACAACACCGCCTGCAACAGCGGGGCCAGGAGCAGGCTCCAGCCCGGCCACATGCCGCCGACCATCAGGCGGACGATCAACGCGATGGCCGTCGCGAGCACGAACAGCGGCAACACGTGCAGGGCCTGCGCGCCCAGCGTGAACCACAACAGGCGCCGATGCAGCGCGACCGCGCCGAAGGCGAGCAGGCTGTAGGCCAGCGCATGCTGGCCGAGCAGCGCGCCATGGTGGACGTCGATCATCAGGCCGAAGACGAAGGCCCAGCCGACGCCGACGCGGCGCGGCTGGTGCACGTTCCAGAACACCAGCACCAGCGCCAGCACGTCAGGCATCCAGGGCTGCCGTCCGACGGGAACCATGTCGATCAGCAGGCCGACGATGAGGCTGAACGCGATGAACAGGGGATTGGCGGGCAGCAGCAGCTGGCTCGCGCCGCGGGGCATGATCATCGGGTGCCTCCTTTCGGCGCAGACGCGGCCGAGGCGCGCGTGCGCGGCGGCCGGCTGGCGGCTTCGGCGGCGGCGGCGTTCGCCGCGCTGGCCGCTTCCTGCGCGGCTTCGGTGCGGGCCGACTCCTGGCCTTCCAGCGGCTCCAGCACCAGCACGTGACGCGCACTGTCGGGCTGCGCGATCGGCGCCAGGCCGACGCGCGCGAAGCTGGTGTCGCCGCGGCGTTCGACCTCGGCGACCTTCGCCACCGGCAGGCCCGGCGGATAGAGCCCGTCCAGGCCCGAGGTCGCGAGCGCGTCGCCGGGCTTGATGTCGGCGTTGGCGGCGATGAAGCGCAGCTCCATCACGCCGCGCTCACCGCCGTAGGCGACGCCGCGCTGCTGGGTGCGGGTGTTGAGCACCGGGATGGTGGCGTCGCGGTCGGTCAGCAGGGTCACTTCAGCGGAGAGCGGATAGACCCGCGTCACCTGCCCGAGCACGCCAGCATCATTGACCACCGGCGCGCCGAGCCGCACGCCGCCGTGGCCGCCGCGGTCGATGACGATGCGGCGCGAGAACGGATCCGGCGCCTCGTAGAGGACCTCGGCGGCGAGGCCTTTCACCGGCAGCGCCTCGCGCAGGTCGAGCAGCGCGCGCAGGCGCGTGTTCTCGGCCTGCAGCTGCGCCGCGCGGCTCAGGATGACCGCCTGGGAGGCGAGCTGCTGTCGGGCCTGGTTCTCGGCCTCGGTGGCCTTCTCCATGCCGCGGGCGTAGTCGCCGGCCTGCTCCCAGGCATCGACGGGCGCCAGCAGCGCGCGCTGCAGCGGATGCAGGGCGAGCGCCAACCCCGCGCGGGCAGGCGCCGTGACCTGGAAGCGGGAGTCCGCCACCATGAGGAACACCGCCAATGCCGCGCAGAAGGCCAGCTTCGTCAACGCGGACGGGCCTTCGCGGAACAGCGGCGGTGGATTGCGGTCGAGAGTGCCGAGAGGCATGGAGGTCTCAGCGAAGGAGATTCAACGCAAAGCGGCCGTCCGGGGCCGCATCCACTTATTCGTTCGTGAAGATCGAGCCCAGGCGTTCCATGCGCTCCAGGGCCATGCCGCAGCCGCGGACCACGCAGGTCAGCGGGTCTTCGGCCACGAGGACCGGCAGGCCGGTTTCCTCGGCCAGCAGCCGGTCCAGGTCGCGCAGCAGCGCGCCGCCGCCGGTCAGCATCATGCCGCGCTCGGCGATGTCGGCGCCCAGTTCCGGCGGGGTCTGCTCCAGCGCGTTCTTCACGGCCGAGACGATCTGGTTCAGCGGGTCGGTCAGCGCTTCCAGGATCTCGTTGGACGAGATCGTGAAGCTGCGCGGCACGCCTTCGCTGAGGTTGCGGCCCTTGACTTCCATCTCCTTGACCTCGGAGCCGGGGAAGGCCGAACCGATGTTCTTCTTGATGGACTCCGCCGTCGGCTCGCCGATCAGCATGCCGTAGTTGCGGCGGATGTAGTTGATGATGGCCTCGTCGAACTTGTCGCCGCCGACGCGGACCGAGCCCTTGTAGACCATGCCGCCCAGCGAGATCACGCCGACCTCGGTTGTGCCGCCGCCGATGTCGATGACCATCGAGCCCGACGCTTCCGACACCGGCAGGCCGGCGCCGATCGCGGCCGCCATCGGCTCCTCGATCAAGTAGACCTCCGAGGCGCCCGCGCCCAGCGCGGCGTCGCGGATGGCGCGCTTCTCGACCTGCGTGGAGCCGCAGGGGACGCAGATGATGATGCGGGGCGAGGGACGCAGCAGCTTGGTGTCGTGCACCATCTTGATGAACTGCTTGATCATCTGCTCCGTGACCACGAAGTCGGCGATCACGCCGTCCTTCATCGGGCGGATCGCCTCGATGTTGCCGGGCACCTTGCCCAGCATGGCCTTGGCTTCGTGGCCGACGGCCTGGATCGTCTTCTTGCCGTTGGGCCCGCCTTCATGGCGGATGGCGACGACGGACGGCTCGTCCAGCACCACGCCTTTTCCGCGGACGTAGATCAGCGTGTTGGCGGTGCCCAGGTCGATGGCGAGGTCGGTGGAGAAATAGCGGCGCAGGGAGGCGAACATGTGTGTAGGCAAGACCTGGACAAGACGCTTCGGCACCTGGAGCCGCCAGTCATCGTCGAACTACACGCAATCGGCGGCATTCGACGGCATCAAGCGGCGTTCGTCTGCGTTCTGTCCGGGCGGCTGCGATTCGGGGCGGTTCGTGTCGAGTAATCGCACGGACCGGCGGCGTCCGCGCGAGCGAGATTCCTTGCCATAAGGAACGAGGCTGCGCTGGCAGCCTCGGCTCATGGAGATAAGCGGGGATAATAACTGATCACCCCCTGGTTTGGCCCGTCTGCAAGCCTTCCGTCAGCGTTCGTCGAATGTTTCGCGCGCCCGGCGTCCCGCTTGTCCGACCGGCCCACGAGCACACCCCATGGCACTCACCCACGACGACGTCAGCCGCATCGCCAAACTGGCCCGGCTGCAACTTTCCGGCGACGAGCAGGCCGCCCTGCTGCCCCAGCTCAACGGCTTCTTCTCGATCGTCGAGCAGATGGGCGCGGTCGACACCAGCGGCGTCGATCCCCTCTACACGCCGCTGTCGGCGGTCCAGGAAGTGGCTTTGCGGCTGCGCGAGGACCGCGTCACCGAAACCGACCAGCGCGAGCTCAACCAGCGCAGCGCTCCCGCCGTCGAGGACGGCCTGTTCCTGGTCCCGAAAGTCATCGAATGACCCCGCCCCTCCACCACCTCGGCGTGGCCGAGCTCGGCCGCGCCTTGCGCGCCAAGACCGTCTCCAGCACCGAGCTGACGCAACATCTGCTTGCGCGTGTTGCCGCGACGAAGGATCTCGGCGCCTTCCTGCACATCGACGAAGCCTATGCGCTGTCCCGGGCCAGGGATGCCGACGCGCGGCTGGCGCAGGGCGAGGCCGGCGCGCTGATCGGCGTGCCGCTGGCGCACAAGGACATCTTCGTCACCCGCGACATGCCGACCACGGCCGGCTCGAAGATGCTCGCGGGTTACCTGAGCCCCTTCGACGCGACGGTCGTCGAGCGCCTGAACGCCGCCGGCACCGTCTCGCTGGGCAAGCTGAACTGCGACGAATTCGCGATGGGCTCCGCCAACGAGAACAGCGCCTACTTCAAGGCCCTCAACCCCTGGGACCGCACGCGCGTGCCGGGCGGCTCGTCGGGCGGCTCGGCGGTCGCCGTGGCCGCGGGCCTCGTCCCCGCGACGACCGGCACCGACACCGGCGGCTCGATCCGCCAGCCGGCCAGTTTCTCGGGCATCACCGGCATCAAGCCCACCTACGGCGTGTGCTCGCGCTACGGGATGATCGCGTTCGCCTCCAGCCTGGACCAGGCCGGCGTGTTCGCGCGCTCGGCCGAGGACTGCGCCCTGCTGCTGTCGACGATGAGCGGCTTCGATGAACGCGACGCCACCAGCGTCCAGCAACCGCCGCAGGACTTCAGCGCGCAGATGTTGACGGCGCGCGAAGGCGCCACCGCGACGCAGCCGCTCAAGGGCCTGCGCATCGGCCTGCCGAAGGAGTTCTTCCCGGCGGCCTTGTCCGCTGACGTGAACGGCGCCGTGCACGCGGGACTGGCCGAGCTGGAGAAGCTCGGCGCCACGCTGGTGGACGTGTCGCTGCCGCGCACCGAGCTGGCGATCCCGGTTTACTACATCATCGCCCCGGCCGAGGCGAGCTCCAACCTGTCGCGCTTCGACGGCGTGAAGTTCGGGCATCGCGCCAAGGACTACGGCAACCTGATCGACATGTACGAGAAGACCCGCGCCGAAGGCTTCGGCGCCGAGGTCAAGCGCCGGATCATGATCGGCAGCTACGTGCTCTCGCACGGCTACTACGACGCCTACTACCTGCAGGCGCAGAAGCTGCGCCGCATGATCGCGGACGACTTCCAGCAGGCCTTCCAGCATTGCGACCTGATCGCCGGCCCGGTGGCGCCGACGGTCGCGTGGAAGCAGGGCGAGGGCGCGGACGATCCGGTCAAGGCCTACCTGGCCGACATCTTCACGCTGCCCGGCTCGCTGGCCGGCCTGCCCGGCATGAGCGTGCCGGTGGGCAGCGGCGAGGGCGGCATGCCCGTGGGCCTGCAGCTGCTGGGCAACTACTTCAAGGAAGGCACCCTGCTGCACGCCGCGCACGCGCTGCAGCAGGCGACCGACTGGCATCGCCAGACGCCGGCGGGGGTGTGAACGTCATGAGCAAGAACAGTCAACTGGTGCGGGGCTACGAGGTCGTCATCGGCCTGGAGAACCACGTCCAACTCTCGACCGAATCGAAGATCTTCAGCGGGTCGTCGACCGCCTTCGGCGCGGCGCCCAACACGCAGGCCAGTGCCGTCGATCTGGCGCTGCCCGGCACGCTGCCGGTGCTCAACCGCGGCGCCGTCGAGCGCGCCATCCGCTTCGGCCTGTCGGTCGGCGCGAAGGTGGCGCCGCTGTCGATCTTCGCGCGCAAGAACTACTTCTATCCGGACCTGCCCAAGGGCTACCAGATCAGCCAGTACGAGATCCCCGTCGTGCAGGGCGGTCACATCGAGTTCTTCGTCGGCGACGAGAAGAAGGTCGTGAAGCTCACCCGCGCGCATCTGGAAGAGGATGCCGGCAAGAGCCTGCACGAGGATTACCACGGCCAGTCGGGCATCGACCTGAACCGCGCCGGCACGCCGCTGCTGGAGATCGTCTCCGAGCCCGAGATGCGCTCCGGCGCCGAGGCCGTCGAGTACGCGAAGACGCTGCACGCGCTGGTGATGTGGCTGGGCATCTGCGACGGCAACATGCAGGAGGGCTCGTTCCGCTGCGACGTCAACGTCTCGGTGCGCAAGCCCGGCGCGCCCTTCGGCACGCGCCGCGAGATCAAGAACCTCAACAGCTTCCGCCACCTGGTCGACGCGGTGGACTTCGAGGTCAACTGGCAGATCGACCAGATCGAGGACGGCCTGACGATCCAGCAGGCGACGGTGCTCTACAACGAGAACACCGGCGAGACCCGCGCGATGCGCACGAAGGAAGACGCGGCGGACTACCGTTACTTCCCCGATCCGGACCTGCCGCCGCTGATGATCTCGGCGGACTGGGTGGCGCGCGTGCGCGGCGAGATGCCCGAACTGCCGACCGTGATGGCCGCACGCTTCCAGGAGACCGACGGCCTGCCCGCCTACGACGCGACCATGATGACGCAGAGTCTGGCGACGGCGCGCTTCTACGAGGCTGCGCGCGACGGCTGCGGTGCGCCGAAACTCGTGGCGAACTGGGTGATGGGCGAGATCTCGCGCCGGCTCAATTCGGAAGAGCGCAGCATCGACGCCGCGCCGGTCACGCCAGCTTTGCTGGCCGCGCTGATCAAGCGCATCCAGGACGGCACGATCTCGAACAATGCGGCGAAGCAGGTGTTCGAGGCGCTGTGGACGGGCGAGGGCACCGATGTCGATGCGCTCATCGATGCGAAGGGCCTCAAGCAGATGAGCGACACCGGCGAGCTGGAGCGCATCCTGGACGAGGTGCTCGCGGCCAATGCCAAGTCGGTCGAGGAATTCCGCGCCGGCAAGGAGAAGGCGTTCAACGCGCTGGTCGGTCAGGCGATGAAGGCGACGAAGGGCAAGGCCAATCCGTCGGCCGTCAACGATCTGCTGAAGAAGAAGCTCGGCGCCTGAACGGAAGGGCGGCGGGGGCCGGACGGGCCTCCAAGCCGCGCGTCAGCGCCAGGAGCGCCAGCAGCGCCAGCAGCGCCCGCGTCGGTTTCAGCGTCCGCTGGCCGGCAAGGCCTGCACCGGCGGCTTCGCGGCCGCAGGGGCGGGCGGCGACGCGGGAGGCATCGCCGCCTTCTCCAGCGAGCCCGGCGCCGCGCCGGCCCACAGCCGCTTCAGCCGCGACAGCTCCTCGTCATAGAGCCTGTTGACGCGCACGATCTCGGCCTTCTGGTTGTCGATCGACTCGCGCTGCGCGGCGGCGGCGGCATCGTTCATGTCGAGCTGGTGCTGCAGCTTCATCGGCATGCGCTTGCCCTTGTAGAACTCGGCATCCTCGAGCATCGGCTTGCGCTCCGCCGCGAGCACCTGCAGGCGCTTCTCGGACTGCTGCATCGCCTCGCGGATGTCGTCGAGCGCCGCTTCGCGGGCGCGCTGGTGCGCGGCCTGATCGGCATAGCGCTGCAGCAGGTTCCGGTCGCGACGGATCGCATCCTGCTGGGCGGCGCGCTGGACTTCCTCCATGCGCTTGCGCTGATCGAAGGCCGACTGCTCCTCGGGCGACATCGCAGGAGGCAGCATCTTCCGGACCGAACCGTCCGAGTTCAGCACGCGCTGCTCACGCGCCTGGCACTCCGCGATCGGTCGATCGGAAGTGAGCCGGCGGCCATCGGGCGTCGTGCAGGTGTAGATGTTGGGTGGCGGCGCTGCCTTGGTCTGCGCCCAGGCGGCACCCGCCAGTGCGCCGGTCAGCAGCAGACCGGACAGCGCGGCCCCGGCGAAGGATCGGGACAGCAGACGGCGGGAATGGGAAGCGCGCATCAGACTCCGTAGCGATCTCTGTAGGCATGGACCGCCGTCGCGTGAGCGGAGACGGCGGTGCTGCTGGTGGTCTGCAGATACTGCAGCAGGTCCGACAACCCCGCGATGGCGACGACCGGCAGCTTCAACTGGTCACGCACGTACTGTACCGCCGACCAGGGAAGATCCTGGCCGTTCTCGGCCGCCTTCTCCTGGCGGTCCAGCGCGATGGCCACGCCGCAGGGCGTGGCGCCGGCAGCCTGGATCATCGCGATCGATTCGCGCACCGAGGTGCCGGCGGAGATGACGTCATCGATGATCAGCACGCGGCCCTGGACCTTGGCGCCGACCAGCGTGCCGCCCTCGCCGTGGTCCTTGGCTTCCTTGCGGTTGTAGGCGAAGGGCTTGTTGTGGCCCAGCCGCGCCAGCTCGATCGCGACGGCCGCGGCCAGCGTGATGCCCTTGTAGGCGGGGCCGAAGATCATGTCGAACTCGACGCCCGAGGCCAGCAGCCGCTGCGCGTAGAACTGCGCCAGCCGGCCGATCTTCAGACCGTCGTCGAACAATCCGGCGTTGAAGAAGTACGGGCTCAGACGCCCCGCCTTCGTCTTGAACTCGCCGAAGCGCAGCACGCCGGTGTCCACGGCGAAGGCGACGAATTCCTGGGCCAGGGCGTCCTGGGCATCGGGGTGGGAGGCGGCGGTGGTCATGGCGGCGCGACGTCGAGGCGTGACAGTGAAATTGGGGCGGAATTGTAGGGCGCGGGTCCTGGCGACCCTGGAGTGACACAACGCGTCATGTCGCCTGAATCCAGCCGTTCAAGCAAGAAGAAGGCCTGCCCCGTCGCCGGTAGCAGGCCTGTTTTTTGCAGGGCGGCCCGCGGGCCGCTTTGCTGCGCGAGGCAGCGTGGTTCAGCCGATCAGAAGATCGCCTTGAACTGGACGCCGTAGGTGCGCGGATCGTTGATGAAGCCGGTGTTGTTGTTGAAGTCGATCGCGCCCGTCACACGGATCTGGTCCGTGATGTTGCGGACGAAGCCGGCGACCTCGTACTTGCCGTTGTTCCAGATGTAGCCGACGCGCAGGCCGCCTTCGGTGAGCGCCTTGCCGGTGAACTCCTTGGCCTCGTACAGGAAGAAGTTGACCTTCGAGCGGTAGGCCCAGTCGGTGTAGATGTAGAACTCGTTGCCGGCCGCGGTCGGGATCGAGTAGCGCGCGGTCAGGTTGGCGACCCACTTCGGCGCGTTCGGCAGCGGATTGCCGTCGATGCTGTAGTTGGTCGTCGAGCCGGCCACCAGCGGATCCGTCATCGTGCAGCCGCCACCGCAAGCCGGCAGCGACAGCGAGTTGTCGCGGATCTTGGTGTTGTTCAGGCTGCCGCCCAGGGTGATCAGCAGCTGATCGACCGGCAGGACTTCGAGGTTCAGTTCGACGCCGTTGCCTTCAGCCTTCCTGGCGTTCAGCAGACGGTTCGCATTGTTCTGGCCGCCGACGGCGGTCAATTGCAGGTCCTTCACGGTGTAGGTGAAGGCGCTGGCCGACAAGCGCGCGCGACGATCCCAGAAGTCCGACTTCACGCCCACTTCGTAGGAAGTGACGTTTTCCGGCGCGGCTTGCGATTGTCCCGCGAAGCGCGACGCGCCCTGGACCGACGACGCGCGGAAGCCGGTGGCCACGCGGGCGTAGACGTTGGTCTCGTTGGTCAGCTTGTAGGTGCCCGACACGTCCCAGTTCCACTTGGAGTCGCCGGTGTTGGCCGTGACGCCGGTGGAGGTGTTCAGGTCGGTGTAGTCGCTGGTGACCTTGACGTCCTTCTTGTCGTGCGTGAAGCGCAGGCCGCCACGCAGCTGGAAGTCTTGCGTGACCGCGTAGTTCACCGAGCCGAAGGCCGCCCACGCGGTGTTCTTCTGGTACGTGTCGACGTAGCCGGCGGCGACGCCGGTCGCGGTCGTGTAGTCGGTGCTGCGCGCGGTGTAGCGCTCGTCGAAGAAGTACAGGCCGCCTTGCCACCGCAGCGGGCCGGGCGCGGCGGATTCGACGCGGAATTCCTGGGTGATCTGGCGGTGGCCGCTCATCGAGCTCGAGGATTCGGCCGGGAAGGTCGCCTGGCCTTCCTGCGTGTAGGGCTTGGGGCCGAAGTATTCGAAGCCGCCGTCCACGTCGCCGCGGCTGAACGGGCGCACCGACTCGTAGCCGGTGATCGAGTACAGGTTGATCGCGCCCAGGCCCCAGCGCAGGCGGGCACTGCCGCCGGTGGCGTGCAGGGTCTGCTCGTTGACGCCGTCGGTGTAGGCCTTCTCGGGATCGAAGCCGTCGACCAGATCGTTGGTGCCGGTCTTGATGATGGAGGAGCGGAACACGCGCGCGCTGCCCTTCAGGTCGCGGCCGTGGAAGTTGAACAGGGCGCTGAAGTCCTTGTGCGGCTGGTACAGCGCCTGCAGGCGCAGGGCGCGGTCGTCGTAGCCCTCGAGCTCACCGGTCTTGCCGGTGGGCACCTGGTTCTTGACCCAGTCGTCGCGATGCTGGATCTGCGCGGAGATGCGGGCGGACCAGTCGCCGGTCAGCGGCACGTTGGCGGCGCCTTCCAGGTTCATCGTCCCGTAGTTGCCGTAGGAGAGGTTCAGGTAGCCTTCCTGGCGCTGCGACGGCTTGACGGAGTCGAACTTCACGACGCCAGCCGGCGTGTTGCGGCCGTAGAGCGTGCCCTGCGGGCCCGCCACCACTTCGACGGCGGCCAGGTCGAAGGCCGGGAAGCCCTTCAGGATCGGGTTCTCCTGGACCACGTCGTCATACACCAGCGAGACCGGCTGCGAGGCGTTCAGGCGGAAGTCGGTGTTGCCGTAGCCGCGGATGTAGAAGCGCGGGAAGGCGCGACCGAAGGACGATTCGATGTTCAGGCTGGGCACGCGGCCCGACAGGAAACGCACGTCCTGGCCGGCGGAGTTCAGCACGTCCAGTTTCTCGCCGGAGATCTTGGTGACCGCGTTCGGCACTTCCTTGATGTTCTCGACCCGGCGTTCCGCGGTGATGGTCACCGTCTCGAGCTGACCCTTCTCCTTGGCGGGCGCGTCGGCGGCTTCCTGGGCCATCACGGGCCAGGCGAGCAGGGCCAGCGACACGGCCGCGACGGCCTCGCGCAGGGCCGGGACGGCAACGCGCTGGGTGGCGATTCGATTCATGGGGGAGTACTCCGGGGAAGGATGGGAAACCGGGGGCACCGCTGCGGCACCGATGGATAAACCGGGGGCACAGACAGCAAAAATGTGAGCGCAGGTTGGCGCGGTGGACGCGAATCTAGCAAGTTCGTCATAAAGCCGTCACCCTAGGCACCATGGCGGTGCGTTTTCTGTTGCCCAAACACAGCACCCGCTCGCGTGTCGCCCGAATGGGCGTCGTCGGCGCACGGCCCGGGCGCTACGTGGTGCAGCGCGTTCCCCGATCGGGAGGAGCACGTGCGCGCCTAGGGCGGTCTCGATCTCCCCCGCTGCTGCCAACTTCGGAACGGGGCTTTGCGATACTGCCGCCCTCTTCCAGGGTCAC
The DNA here is from genome assembly GCA_946886855.1 of uncultured Roseateles sp. The sequence goes on from CAMPJJ010000007.1 coordinate 30,785, forward strand.
CCGTCCACCGTCCATGCGCTTCATCACCCTCAACCTCAACGGCATCCGCTCGGCCGCCACCAAGGGCGTCTTCGACTGGCTGCCGCCGCAGCAGGCCGATGTGGTCGGCGTGCAGGAACTCAAGGCGCAAGCCGACGTCGTGGAGTCCCAGTTCGCGGGCTACGACACCCTCACCGGGCACTTCCACTACGCGCAGAAGAAGGGCTACTCGGGCGTCGGCCTCTATACGAAAGAGACGCCCAGCGACGTGATCGTCGGCTTCGGCAGCAGCGAGTTCGACAACGAAGGCCGCTGGATCGAGAAGCGCTTCGACAAGCCGGGACGCAAGCTCAGCCTCATCAGCTGCTACTTCCCCAGCGGCTCCAGCGGCGAGGAGCGCCAGGCCGCGAAGTTCCGCTTCCTGGCGGAGATGTACCCCTACCTGATGGCCCTGCGCGCGGAGCGCGAGTTCATCCTCGTGGCCGACGTCAACATCGCCCACAAGGAGATCGACCTGAAGAACTGGAAGGGCAACCGGAAGAACAGCGGCTTCCTGCCCGAGGAACGCGACTGGATGACCCGCCTGCTCGAGAAGGACATCGGGCTGGTCGACGTCTTCCGCCTGCTCAACGACAAGCCCGACCAGTACACCTGGTGGAGCAACCGCGGCCAGGCCTGGGCGAAGAACGTGGGCTGGCGCCTGGACTACCACCTGGCCACGCCCGGCATGGCGCATCTGGCCACGCGCGAAGCCATCTACCTCGACCAGCGGTTCAGCGACCACGCGCCGTTGACGATCGATTACGACTTCAAGTTCTGAGTTCGCGGCGGCTTCTTCTTTGACTGCGCCAGCCGGCGCTGCCGGCGCCCCTCGCCGCTCAATCGCCTCCTCACGCTCGGCATTCGCTCTGAGGGGCGCCGGCAGCGCCGGCTTCGGATCGAGGGGTGCGGTCGGGGGGCGCGATCGAGCGCTGTGCTCGAGGGGCGTTCAGTCGACCTTCGCGCCGGAGACCTTCACCACCTTCGCCCATTTGGCCGTCTCGCGCGCGATGAGCGCGGCGAACTCGGCGCTCGTGCCGCCGCCAGGGACCGCGCCCTGTGCGGCCATGCGCTCCTTCATCACAGGCGTCGCCAAGGCCTTCGCCACCTCGCGCTGCACCCGCGCGACCTGGTCGGCCGGCTGCGAGATCGGCGCCAGCAAGCCGAACCACGACAAAGCCTCGAAGCCTTTCAGTTCCGGCACGCCGCTCTCGGCGATCGTCGGCAGGTCAGGCAGCGCGTCGCTGCGCCTCGCGCTGGTCACGGCGATGGCCTTCAACTTGCCCGACTTGATGTGCGGCAGCGCCGAGGGCAGGTTGTCGAACATCAGGTCCATGTTCCCCCCCATCAGGTCCAGCAACGCCGGACCCGAGCCGCGGTAGGGGAAGTGGATCATGTAGGTGCCGGTCAGGCTCTTGAACAGTTCGCCCGCCAGATGGATCGACGTGCCGTTGCCGCTGGAGCACATGTTCAGCTTGCCCGGGTTGGCCTTGGCGACACGCGCGAGGTCGGCGACGCTGTTGATGCCGTATTTCTGCGCGTTGGCCGGATTCATCACCAGCACGTTGGGCACCGCCGCGACCAGCGTGATCGGCGCGAAGTCCTTGACCGGATCGAACGGCATCTTCGGATACAGCGACTGGTTGATCGCATGCGTGCCCACCGTGCCCATCAGCAGCGAGTGTCCGTCGGTCGCGTGCGCCACGTCGGCCGAGCCGGTGTTGCCGCCCGCGCCCGGCTTGTTCTCGACGATGACCGGCTGGCCGAGCGCCTTCTGCAGCTCGGGCGCCATCGCGCGCGCCATGAGGTCGGTGGTGCCGGCCGGCGGGAACGGCACGACGATGCGCAACGGCCGCGAAGGCCAGGCCGACTGCGCGCGGAGCAGTGCCGGCAACCAGAGGGTGGAGGACAGCGCGAGCAGGTCGCGGCGGTTGAGGCTCATGGGAACGTCTCCTTGTTGTGATCTCGATGCAGGCGGAAAGCGATGCGATCTCGATGCGGCGGACGGTCCCGGTCCGTCTACGCGGCGGCCTCCGGCGCTTCCGGTGACGCCGGTCCGAGGATGGTCTGGAGTTGCACACGCTCCGAGCTGCAGGCGGCGTCGAAGTCGGCCTCGATCTGGATCAGCGCCTGCGCGTCGCCCGCCTCGACGGTGACGATGCCGCGCGCCCGGTTGCGGCCTTGCGACTTGGCCGTGTAGAGCGCCATGTCGGCCCAGTTGACCGCCTGTTCCCAATGCAGCGCCAGCTGCGCCGGCGGCAGCGGGAAATGCGCGAAGCCGATCGAGCAGGTCACGCGCAGCGCCCCCGCGGCGGTGGGGATGGTCTCGCCGCCGACGATGAACAGGACGCGCTCGGCCAGCAGCTGCAGCTGGTCCGGCGCGACGTTGCGCGCGAAGACCAGGAACTCCTCGCCGCCCCAGCGCACCACCAGGTCCTCGGCCCGCACCGCCTGCGCGATGCGGCGCGAGACCTCGATGATCACGGCGTCGCCGGCCGCGTGGCCGTGCCGGTCGTTGACGTGCTTGAAGTGATCGATGTCGATCATCAGCAGCGCGCCGGTGAACATGTCCTTCGCGTGGCGATCCATGACCGCGAGGAAGTGACGGCGGTTGGCCAGATCCGTCAGCGGATCGCGCTCGCTCTGCGCGCGCAACAGGCTCTGGTTGGCCTTCAGCTTGCGGTTGGCGTCGCGCACGCGGGCGAGCATCACGCCCATCAGGATGAGCGACAGCCCCAGCAAGGTCGCCAGCCCGACGCCGACGTACTGCGCCAGGCGACGGTTGCCAAGCTCCCTGTCCTTGAGCGTCTGCTCCCGGCGCAGCAGCTCGAGGTCACGCTGCTTGGCCTCGCTGTCGTACTTCAGCCGCAGCTGCTGCAGCGCGGACTCGCGGTTGCGCCGCGCCGTGTCCGCGCTCAGCGCGCGCTCCTCGTGATACAGCCGCAAGGCCTCCTTCGCCTGGCCGACCTTGGCGTAGGCCTCGCCCAGTTCCCGCAACTGCAACGCGCGGCGCACGGGATCGAAGTCGCCCTGGGCCATCTCGAGGACGCGGGCGATCTCGCGCCGCGCCGGCTCGAACTGGCGCTGCTGGACGAGCGCGACCGAGAGGTTGTGCCGCAGCGTCCGTTCGACGGTCTGGTCGTTGTAGGACTGCACGACCGGCAGCGCCAGCCGCGCGAGCTGCACGGCCTTGGCGGCCTGGTCGGTGTGGATGTAGGCGTCGAGCAGGTTGTTCTGCAGCAGCGCCACGTCGCGGCGCCCGCCCGACTGCTCGGCCAGCCTCAACGCGTCTTCCAGTGCGGCGAGCTGGGCCGTCCGGTCCCCGCGCCGCGAGGCGACCATCGATTCGACCATCTTCGCGCGGCTCATCGCCGAGATGTCCCCCTGCGCGAGCTGCCAGGCCTGGGTCATCCACTGCTGCGCCGCGGCGGACTCGTCGCGGACCTGGCTGTTGACCGCCAGCGATCCCATCATCGTGCCGGATGCGCTGTGGTCCTGGATCGCCTGCGCCAGCGACAGCGCCCGCCGCAACGAGGCTTCGGCGAAGGCATATTCGCCGCGCGCGCCCTGCGCGCGGGCGACCAGCCGCAAGGCCTGGATCATGACGCGCGCGTCGCAGCCGGGCGGAACCGCCGACGTCGACGTCGACGCAGGCGGACAGGCGGGCGACAGCTCGTCCACCGCCAGCTGCGCCATCTCGCCGGAGCGGCCGGTCTGACCCTGCCGGTCCTGCAGCTCGGCCAGCAGCATGCGCGACAGCGGCCGCCCGCCGGGCCGCGACTCGAGCTCGCCGGCGATGCGGCGCACGTCCTCGGGACGTCCCGCCTGCACGGCGTTGCGGCCCAGTGTGTATTCGATGTGCAACCGATGGCTGGCGTGGGCGGGGTCGGCCAACAGCAGCCGCAGCTGCTGCGCCGCCTTCTCCGGCTCGTTGTAGCCGAAGCGGTCCAGCTGCGCGAGTTGCGCATCCAGCGCCCGGTCGGGGATGTCCGCGCGCGCCGGCATCGCCGCGCCCAGGGCCAGGCCCAGCAGGGGGATCGCCAGGAGAGCGCGCACCCGTGTCGTCATGCGCGCGGCTCCTGCGTCGGTCCGAGCAGGCTGACGAGCTGCACCTGTCCCTGGTGCCAGGCGGACTCGATGCGGCCGGCCAGGGCCAGCAGCTGGTCGCGATCACGCGCCTGCATGGCCGCCACGCCGTAGGCCTTGTTGCGGCCGTGCGCCTTGGCCATGTACATCACGGTGTCGACGAGGTCGATGGCCCGCTCCCATTCCAGCGTCAGGTCTTGCGGCGCCATCGGGAAGCTCGCGAAGCCGATGGACGCGCTGATCGGGATGCGCAGCGGCCCGTGGTCGACCGGCTGGCCGCCCATCTGGTCCAGCAGCCGCTGGCCGAGCTGGCGCGCGTCCTCGGTGGCCTCGGAGTTCACCAGGATCAGGAACTCCTCGCCGCCCCAGCGCACGACCAGGTCCTGCTCGCGCAACACGCCGCGCAGGCGGCGCGCGACTTCGACCAGCACCGTGTCGCCGGCCGCATGGCCCCATTGGTCGTTGATGCGCTTGAAGTGGTCGATGTCGATCAGGAACAGGCTGCCCCGCAGCCCGCCGTCGCGGGTGCGCTGCGCGACGGCCTGCTGGAAATGGCGCCGGTTGGCGAGCCCCGTCAAAGGATCGCGCTCGCTCTGCACGCGCAGCGATTCGTTGGTCTGCGCCAGCGCCGCATTCGTGCGGCGGATGCGCCGGTAGGCCAGGGCGAGCAGGGCGCCCGACAGCAGCACGCAACCGCCGACCTCGGCCCACAGCTTCAGCTGCAGGTCGCGCGTGCGGATCTGTTCGGCCTTGAGGCTGTTGTCCTGGTTGAGCAGCCGGATCTCGCGCTGGCGCTGCTGGTCCTCGAAACGCGCCTGCGCCTCGAGCACCGTGCGGCGGGTCTCGTCGCGCAGCACTTCGTCGAATTCCTTGCGCGACTGATGGAAGGCCTCGATCGCGCCGGGCAGATCGTCGAATCTCTCGAGGTAGGTGCCCAGCTCCAGCCAGGACTCGGCGGTGTAGCTGCCGGCCTCGCGCTGGGCATCCATCGTGATGGCCTGCAGCACGTCGCGCTTGCCCTCCTCCAGCTTGCGCAGGCCGATCTTGGCGATCCCGGAGTTGTGCCGCGCCAGGATCTCGGTGGAGATGTCGCCGGTCTCGTGCGCCAGCGCCAGGCTTTGCGTGGACATCTCCAGCGCCCGCGCGTAGTTGCCGCTGCGCAGCTCGTAGTCCGCGAGGTTGCCCAGGGCCAGGGCCTGCAGGCCGGGCGCCTGCGCCTCGCGCGCGTACTGCAGCGCCTGTTCGCGGGCCTGCTGGCTGAGCTTCGGATCGTCGTCCTGCGAGTACACGATGCCCAGGATGGTGTGGACCGAGTACAGCAGCACCGGATCGGGATCCTGCTGCGCGGCCTGGAGCGCCTCTCGCGCCGTGCGCTTGGCGTGGTCGACCTGCTGGCTGCGGAAGTAGTTGAAGGCGAGCGTGGCCTCGGTGGCCGCGGCACGCCAGCGCGATTCCATCGCGCGCGCCTGTTCCAGCGCCTTCAGTCCGCTCTCGACCGCCGCGTCGACCTCGCCGTAGTCGCCCTGCATGTAGGCCCGCAGTTCGGTCGCCCGCCACATCAGGCGCCGGTCGGCGGTCGCGGCGTCGATGTCGGACAGCCCGCCCAGCAGGCGCACACCGGCGCCGAGCTCGCCGTTCGCCTTCAGCCACTGCGCGCGTGCCAGCATCAGCGCCAGCGGGATCTGTGCCCGCGTCGGCGCGGCCTCGGGCCAGGCCTTCATCGCTTCGAGCGCCGCCTCATGGCCGCTGCGATCGCGCAGCTGCGCGAGCAGCGCGGCGCGTTGGCTCAGCGCTTCCAGCCGCTCGGGGCTGCCCACCGCGGCGCGTGTCTCGATCGCCAGCAGCTCACGCACGTGCTCACGCGGATGCGCCTGTCCGACGCGCTCCTGCTGTTCCAGCTCGGCCTGCAGCGCCCGGTCCTGCACCGCCGGCGCCGCCGAGACGGCGGACGCGCGCGATCCGGCGCCGTCGCCGGGACCGCAGCCGGACAGCAGCGGCACCCCGAGGCTCAAGGCGAGCGCGAGGGCCACGGCGCGGAGTTCCGAGGGCGTGAGGGGCATGAAGGCCGAGGGTCAGTCCGTGCGGCCGCGCCGGAGCAGCGCGTGCAGCAGGATGGCGCCGAAGGTGGCGGTTCCGATGCCGCCCAGCGTAAACCCACCCAGCTTCAACGTGAAGTCGCCGGTGCCGATCACCAGCGTGATCGCGGCCACCATCAGGTTGCGCGGGTCGCGGAAGTCGACCTGGTGGTCGACCCAGATGCGGGCGCCGGCGATCGCGATCAGACCGAACACCACGATGCTCACGCCGCCCATCACCGCCAGCGGGATGGCCTGGATCAGGGCGCCGAACTTCGGCGAGAAACCGAGGGCCAGCGCCATCAGGGCCGCGAAGACGAAGACCGCCGTCGAGTAGATGCGCGTCGCGGCCATGACGCCGATGTTCTCGGCGTAAGTCGTCACGCCGGTGCCGCCGACGGCGCCGCTGGCGATCGTCGCCAGTCCGTCGCCGATGAAGGCGCGGCCGAGGAAGGGCGTCATGTCGCGGCCCGTCATCGCACCGACCGCCTTCAGGTGGCCGAGGTTCTCGGCGACCAGGATCAGCGCGACCGGCGCGATCATCAGCATCGCGGCGCCGTCGAAGGCCGGCGCATGGAATTGCGGCAGGCCGATCCACGCCGCCGCCGCGACCTTGGACAGGTCGATCGGCGCGCCCAGGCCGAAGCCGTTGGTCAGCAGCGCGTAGATCAGGCTGGCCTGGATCAGGCCGGCGAGGATCAGCAGGCGCTGCAGCATGCCGCGCGCGTAGACCGCGACCACGGCGACGCTGACGAAGGTCGCCGCCTGCATCCAGGCGTCGAAGGGCGTGGGAGCCATGTTCTTGATCGGCACCGACGCGAGGTTGAGTCCGATCACCGCGACCACCGCGCCGGTGACCACCGGCGGCATCAGCCTTTCGACCCAGCCGCTGCCGGTGGCCGACACCAGCAGGCCGATGGCGGTGTACAGCACGCCGCAGGCGATGATGCCGCCCAGGGCCAGCGGGAGGTTGGGATTGGGACCGCTGCCGGCATACCCGGTCGCGGCGATGACCACGCCGATGAACGCGAAGCTCGAGCCCAGATAGCTCGGCACTCGGCCGCCGGTCAGGAAGAAGAACAGCAGGGTGCCCACGCCGCTCATCAGCACGGCGACGTTGGGATCGAAGCCCATGAGCAGCGGCGCCAGCACGGTGGCGCCGAACATGGCGATCACATGTTGCAGGCCGAGCGCCGCGGTCTGCGGCCAGGACAGGCGTTCATCGGGAGCAATCGCCTTCTCGGGGCCGACGGTCACGGGCCGCCAGCGCATCAACCACGCCATGGACTTTCCTCAATGGGACAAGCCATCGAGTGTAAGGAGCGCTCATGGCATCGCCACTCCGGCTTATCCCGTGACCGGGTGGCCCGATGGCGGGTCGCACCGCTGCGACGCGCGATCTGCGATCCGCCGCCATCGCCCGCCCGTCCGCGGTCGACGCCCAGGACGCGCCCAGGACGCGCCCAGGACGCGCCCAGGAAAAGTTCAGGACGCGCTCAGAACAGCACCATGTCGCGATTGCGTCGCGGCAGTTGCTGCAGCAGGCGTCGCCACGAGGCCCAGGCGCGCCAGACGGCGCCGCCGAACAGCAGGCTCAGGATCAACAGGATGGTCATGACGGCACTCCTCGACGCGCGCGGACGCGTCGAATGATTTCGCACGATCGTGCGAAGTTGGGGGAACGACAGGGCCGATGCGCGTCATGGCGTCGACCTCAGGGGGAAGGGAGGGGCGAGGCGGCCGGTGCCGTGTCCAGCCGCACCGGGGCCATCAAGCGGCCATAACTGGTCCAGGCCCGATCGAGGGCGTCCGGTGTGCGCAGGAAGCGCACCTCGCGGACCAGCGCGGTGAACAGGCCGTCGAGCTCGAAGATCAGTTGATCGAGATCGGCATCCGCGCGCAGCTGACCGGCCTCCTGCGCCTGCAGCAAGGTGCGCCGCAGCGTGCCGCGCCAGCGACGCACGCCGTCCAGCAGGCGGTCGCGCATCACGTCCTCGCGATCGTCGTATTCGAAGGCGCCGGCCACGTAGAGACAGTTGCCATGCGGCCCGTCGACGCGCGCCAGCCAGGCCCGCACCATCGCGTCCATGCGCGGCAGGCCGCGCGGCTCGCGCAGCGCGGGCAGGATGACCTCCTGCTGGAAGACCTTCTCGAAGGCATCCAGCACCGCCGCCTGCAAGGCCTCGCGCGAGCCGATGCGCGAAAACACGCCGCTCTTGGACAGGTTCAGCCGCTTCGCCACCTCGCCGATCGACAGGCTGTCCAGGCCGTCCAGGCGCGCCATCTCCAGCGCGACATCGACGATGGCACTCTGCGTCAGTTCGCTGCGGGCGGTCTTGGCTTCCATGCACCGCAATTTAGCACGGTCGTGCGAAGTGCGCTGTCCGCCTCGATGGCGGGGATGGCCGGCGGGTTACTCGCCGACGGTTCCGGGCGCGCCGGGCGCCTGGGTGTCCTCGCCGTCAACGGCGGCAGCGGTCTCGCTGTCGGTGGCCGCATCGCCGGCCGGCGGACGTCCCCGCCGCGGCGCCGGCGACAGCGCCGGCTTGATGCCGCGCCGCTTGAGCGCCTCGCGCAGCAGCAGCTCGATCTGCGCATTGGAAGAACGCAACTCGATCGCGGCCAGCCGCTCGATCTCCTCCCACAACGCAGGATCGAGACGCAGTGGAAACTGCTTTTTCGCGGGACTGCCCATCGCGGTGCGGCTCCGTCGTCAGCGGTCCAGGCGGCGCATGGTGATCATGGGCTATCCCTCGGCACGCTCAGTTGTAGAGCGTGCCTGCATTGATGATCGGCTGCGTGTCCTTGTCGGAACACAGCACCACCAGCAGGTTGGACACCATCGCCGCCTTGCGCTCGTCGTCGAGCTGCACGATCTCGCGCTCGCTCAGGCCCTTGAGCGCTTCCTCGACCATGCTGACCGCGCCGTGCACGATCTTCTTGCGGGCGCTGATGATGGCCTCGGCCTGCTGGCGACGCAGCATCACCTGCGCGATCTCCGGCGCGTAGGCCAGATGGGTCAGCATCGCCGTCTCGACGCTGACACCGGCGGGTTGCAGGCGCGCCTGCAGCTCGTCGATCATCGCGGCCATCACCTCGTCGGCGCCGGCGCGCAGGGTGATCTCCCGGCTGTCGATGTCATCGCCCTCGTCATAGGCGAACTGGGAGGCGACGTGCCGGATCGCGGCCTCCGCCTGGATGCTGACGTACTGCTCGAAGTCGTCGACCTCGAACACCGCGCGCGCCGTGTCCTGGACCCGCCAGACCACCGCCGCGCCGATCTCGACCGGATTGCCGCGCTTGTCGTTGACCTTCAGCGTCGGCGCGTCCAGGTTGCGCGCGCGCAGCGAAAGGCGGCGCTTGATCATGAACAGCGGGATCGTCCAGCGCAGGCCGGCGATCCGGTCCGTCCCGACGTAGCGGCCGAACAGCGTCAGCACGCGGGCCTCGTTGGGCTGCTGGATGTAGAGACCCAGCAGCAGGACCAGCGCGCAGACGATGACGATCCAGGTGCCCGGCCGCAGGAGCACGGCGCCCTGGGAGCTGATGAACAGGAAGATCGCCACGCCCGCCAGGGCGAGGCCCATCAGCAGCGCGGCGTAACCGTTCATGTGGCCGCCGTCGCGCTCGCTCGCGGCGGCGGTCTTCGGGGCTGTCGTCTTGCTCATCACCGGCCTCCTCCAAAAAGGTGATATCACTTTAAGCCCCGGACACCTGTTCGCGCAAGCCCTGTCCCCCGATCACCCCCAACGGGGGGACCCAGAAAGCAGAAAGCGCCCCGAGGGGCGCTTTCGAAAGCCTTTTCGCAGTCGCGTCAGGCGCCCTTGCGCGCCAGCGGCAGCAGGAAGTTGGCGACGGCGATGCAGCGCTGGCCGAGCTCTTCCTCGCTGACGCGCAGCCCGAAACCGGCCATCGCCGGCGACGTCAGATAACGCCCGCCGATCGCGACAGTCGGCACGCCGTCGATGTTGTACTGGTTCTGCAGCTTCTCGGCCTGCTGGCTCTTGGTCTGCACGGTGAAGGAGTTGTAGGTCTCCTTGAACTTGGCCGGGTCCACGCCCAGCGGCGCGAGGAACTTGGCCATCTCCTCGACGTTGGTCAGGCCTTGGCCGCCGCGGTGGATGGCGTTGAAGATGGCCGGGCGCACCTGCGCTTCCTTGCCCATCGCTTCCAGCGTGAAGAACAGCTGCTGGTGGATCTTCACGTTGGCGCGGAAAGCGACATGGACCTTGCGGTAGACCACGTCGGCGGGCAGCTGCTTGGCCCAGGCTTCGATCGTCGGCTCGAAGACGTAGCAGTGCGGGCAGCCGTACCAGAAGAACTCGATCACCTCGATCTTGCCCGGCGTCGAGCCCGGCACCGGCGTCGCCAGGCGTTGGTACTGGCGGCCTTCGACCGGGCCGCCCTGGGCCTGGGCCGGCGCGCCGGCCAGGAGCGCACCCCCGCCCGCGGCGGTCGACAGGGCCGTGAGGGCGTTGAATTCGCGACGCTTCATCTTCGATTCCTTGTTGGTTCCGCTGCGACCGGCGCCACAGCGGCCGGCCATCCTAGAAAGTCAAACTTAGAGCGGCATTAACCTTGTCTGGCGACTGTACGCGGCGTGCCCGCGCGCTCAGCGCTGGATCGCCACGAGGTTGGCCTCGACGCCGGCGCCCTCGAGCTTCTTCTGCTGCGCCTCGGCCTCGTCGCGCGTGTCGAACGGCCCCAGGCGGACGCGGAACACGGTGCGGCCGGACTGTTCGCGCTCCATCACCTTGGCGGCGAAGCCCTGGATCGCCAGCTTGGCGCGCTGCTGTTCGGCGTCTTCCATGCGCGTGTAGGCGCCGGCCTGGACGAAGAAGCTGCCGCGCGAGCCGTCGGGACGCGCGCCGTCCGCGGTGCGCGGCTCGGCAGGACGCTGCTCGGCCTTGGCGGCCGGCGGGGGCGTCGACGTCTGATTCTGAGCGGCCGGTGCGCGCTCGACCGGGCGACCTTCCACCGCCGGCGCGGGTGTCGCGCCGGTGGTGACCTGCGGGGCCTGCGTCGCCGGCGGCACGACCGCCGGCGCGGGCGTCACAACGCCCGACGCGGCCTTCGCCCCGGCGCGGCCGGCCAGCGGCGCGTTCGGGTCCCAGTTGCGGTTGCGTTCCGCTTCCTGGGCGTCCTGCTCCGCGGTGCGCTGCGGCAGCTTGTTGACGAAGGGCACCGGGGCCTTCGTCACGTACAGGGCCACGCCCAGCGCGATCCCCAGCCCCAGCAGCAGGCCCACGATCAGGCCCATGGCGAATCCGCCGCGCTGCTTCTCTTTGCTCATTGCTGCTCCTGCGAGTCACGTTCCATCGCGTCCGGGGCCGACACCCCCAGCACCGCCAGCGCGTTGCGCATCACCTGCCGCGTCGCGGCCAGCAGCGCCAGGCGCGCGCGCGTCAGGGCCGGGTCGTCGCCCAGCACGCGTTCGGCGCCATAGTAGCTGTGCAGCGCGCCGGCCAGGTCGCGCAGGTAGAACGCGACGTCGTGCGGGGCCAGGTCTTGCGCCGCCGCCGTGAGCATGCGGGGATAGTCCGCCAGCTTGAGCATCAGCGCGGCCTCCGTCGGCGCGGTCAGCAGCGACAGGTCGGCGCCGGCCACGGCGGCTTCGTCATGGCCCTGCTCCGCCCCCTTGCGCAGCACCGAGCAGATGCGCGCATGCGCGTACTGCACGTAGAACACGGGGTTCTCGTCGTTGGCCTTGAGCGCCAGGTCGACGTCGAAGACGAACTCGGTGTCGGCCTTGCGGCTGATCAGGAAGAAGCGCACCGCGTCGCGGCTGGTCCAGTCGATCAGGTCGCGCAGCGTCACATAGCTGCCGGCGCGCTTGGAGATCTTGACCTCCTGGCCCCCCTTCATCACCGTGACCATCTTGTGCAGCACGTAGTCGGGGAAGCCCTGCGGGATGCCCACGCCGGTGGCCTGCAGGCCGCCGCGCACCCGGGCGATCGTGCCGTGGTGGTCGCTGCCCTGCACGTTGATGCACTTCGAGAAGCCGCGCTTGAACTTGTTGACGTGGTACGCCACGTCCGGAACGAAGTAGGTGAAGGTGCCGTCGGACTTGCGCATCACGCGGTCCTTGTCGTCGCCGTAATCGGTCGACCGCAGCCACAGCGCACCGCCGTCTTCATACGTCTTGCCGTTGGCGACGATGCGCGAGACGGCGTCCTCGACCTGGCCGCCGCTGTAGAGCGAAGACTCGAGGAAGTAGTTGTCGAAGCGCAGCCCGAATGCCTGCAGGTCCAGGTCCTGCTCGTGGCGCAGGTAGGCCACGGCGAACTGGCGGATGCCGTCGAGGTCCTCGACATCGCCGGAGGCGGTGAATGTCCGGTCGTCGGCCTTCACCGTCTCCTTGCGCAGGAAAGCCTCGGCGATGTCCTGGATGTAGTCGCCGTTGTAGGCCGACTCCGGCCAGCCGGCATCGCCCGGCTTCAGGCCCTTCAGGCGCGCCTGCGTGGACTGCGCCAGCGTCGCGATCTGCACGCCGGCGTCGTTGTAGTAGAACTCGCGGCTGACCTTCCAGCCCTGCGTCTCGAACAGGTGGCAGAGCGAATCGCCCAGCGCGGCCTGGCGCGCATGGCCCACGTGCAGCGGTCCGGTCGGGTTGGCCGAGACGAACTCGACCAGGGCCGAGGTGTCGCGCGCCGGCTGATGGCCGAAGCGCGAGGTCGCGGCGAACACCTCGCCGACCACGGCCTGGCGGGCCGCCGGCTTGAGGCGGATGTTGATGAAGCCGGGGCCGGCGATCTCCAGCGCGTCGACCCAGCGCTCGAAGGCGGGCTGCGCCTGCAGCTGGGCGATCAGCGTCTGCGCCAGTTCGCGCGGGTTCTTCTTCAGCGCCTTGGACAGCTGCATCGCCGCGGTGCAGGCGAAGTCGCCGTGCGCCGCCTGCTTGGGGTTCTCGAAAGCGGCCGCTGGCGCGGCGGCGATGAGGCCGGCGGCTACGGCCTCCTGGCTCAGGCCCTGGAGCACGGTGCCGAGGGCGGCGAGCAATTCCTGCTTGGCTTGGATCATGGGGCCGCATTTTAGGGGACCTCCCCTGTAAGAGACCGTGTGCCCCCTTGCCCGCACCCTCTCCCTGGGGCAGGATGACCCTCCGATGAGCGCCTCCGACGATCTCCGTCCCTCCACCTTTTCCGACTCGACGCTCGGCGGACTGGCCGACCTGCCGGAGCAGATCGGCAAGTACCGGGTCCTGAGACGACTGGGCGAGGGCGCCACCAGCGACGTCTTCCTCGCCATGGACGACTTCAAGGGCCAGGAGGTCGCCATCAAGCGCATGCGCGCCTGGTCGGCCGGCGGCCGCAGCGAGGAGGACACGCTCAGCATCCGCTTCTTCGCCGCCGAGGCCGCGCTGGCCGGCCGGCTGCAGCATCCGAACGTGGTGCAGATCCTGGACGCGGTGCAGGACGGCGACCTGCCCTACCTCGTCATGGAGTTCGTCCATGGCGTCACGTTGAAGCACTTCTGCCGCAACGACCGGCTGCTGCCGCTGGACCAGATCGTCGAACTCGGGTTCAAGTGCGCGATGGCCTTGTCCTACGTGTTCCGCCAGGGCGTCGTGCATCGCGACATCAAGCCGGCGAACCTGCTGGCGGTGCTGGACAGCCAGGGTCAGGTCACCGACGTGAAGGTGAGCGACTTCGGCAGCGCGCTCAACCTCAACGCCGACATGACGCAGGTGCATCGCGTCGGCTCGCTGGCCTACATGCCGCCGGAGCAGATCGAAGGCGGCGACGTCGGCGCGCAGGCGGACATCTACGCGCTGGGCGCCGTGCTGTACCACATGGTCTGCGGCCGCCCGCCCTTCGACGCGCCCAACCAGATGGCGCTCATGCACCAGATCTACCACCAGGCGCCGCAGCCGCTGCTCGGCCAGCGCGGCGGCGTGACGGCGGAGCTGGACGCGGTCATCCAGAAGGCGCTCTACAAGCACCCGTCCGAGCGCTACCCCGACTGGGAGTCCTTCGGCCTGGCGCTGTCGGAACTGGTCGCGAAGCAGCTGGTGCCGCTGGCACGGCTCAACGAGGTGAAGGACTCGGAACGTTTCAACCTGCTGCGCGGGCTGGAGTTCTTCGCGGGCTTCGGCGACGTCGAGCTCTGGGAGGTCGTGCGGCGCGCGCGCTGGCGCCGCTATCCGCTCGACTACCTGCTGTTCAAGAAGGGTCAGGAAGGCAACACCTTCCACATCGTCACGCAGGGCGAGGTCGAGGTCTGGCGCGACGGCGCGCTGGTCGCGACGCTGGGCACCGGCACCTCGGTCGGCGAGATGGCCTACCTGGCGCCGAATCCCGACCTGCGTCGCCACAGCACCGACATCAAGGTGACCCAACTTTGCACAACCGTGTCCTTCACGCCGGACTCGCTGGGGCAGCTCAGTCCCGAGTGCCAGCACCGTTTCGACCGGGCTTTCATACAGGTATTGGTCAGGCGGCTCCATCTCGCCCATGAGGCGCTGGCGTCTCCACGCCGGATCATGTGAGTCAGGCACTGACTCGCGTCTGCGATTCCGCGTGGAATCGGCGTCAACGGATGCGAGTCACCCATTCTCTTGACGGCCGTCAACCGCTCTTGAGAGCCGTTCGTTGCTGTGCTCAACTGCCCGACAGGTCCTTCCCCAACCCCCTGTAGCCCCCGTAGGAGAGAGTGATGAAACACCTGACCCCGACCTCGCTGTTCGCCGGTGCCCTGCTGGCCCTGGCCGCGCTGGGCGCGCATGCCGCGGACGACGCGAAGAAGGCACCTTCCGAGAAGCAGCTGAAGCAGCAGCAGCTGATGAAGAGTTGCAACGCCGATGCCAAGGACAAGTCCGGCGACGAGCGCAAGGCCTTCATGAGCAGCTGCCTGAAGGGCGAGACGGCGTCCGCGCCGGCCAAGACCGCGCAGCAGGCGAAGATGACGACCTGCAACGCCGATGCCAAGGGCAAGACCGGCGATGCCCGCAAGGCCTTCATGAAGGAATGCCTCTCGGCCAAGTGACGCCGCACGACTCGCGCCACGCCCCATGAACAAGGCCCTCTCGCGAGGGCCTTGTTCACTTCGTCCAGACTCCGCGTGCCAGCATCACCGCCGCGATCGGGATCAGGATCAGCAGGTGCGCCTGCATCATGATCAGGCGGCGCGTCGAACGGATCTCGGCGTCGCCGGGCAGGCCGCCGCCGCCGTCCAGCGTCTTGAGCCAGCGGCGGAAGGTCAGCGTCGGCTTGATCGAGATCAGCCCGATCACGACGAACAACCCGAACTTCACGTGCAGCAGCGGCTGGTGCCAGTACCAGCCCAGGCCTTTCATGCCCCACCAGGTGCGGGCCAGTCCGGTCAGCAGCACCGCCACCGCGGTCATGCCGTAGATCATGTCCAGCCGCGACAGGCGACGCACGACGGCCGGATTCATCCATTCGCTGCGGCACAGCGCCGCCTGGCTGGAGAGGAAAACGACCAGGCTGAGGATGGCCACGATGTGCAGGCCGGCGAGCAGGGCTTCAAGGCTCATGGGGTCTCCCAGGTGGAGGCGCGCGCCCAATAGTCGGGGCTGCCATGGTGTTCTTTCAGGAAGTCTATCCAGAGCCTCACGCGCAGCGGCAGGTGCTTGCGCTGGGGCAGCACCGCGAAGATGCCGTTGGGTGGCGCCGCGAAGTCGTCGAGCACGCTGACCAGTTCACCGGCCCGCAGCGCCGCAGCCACTTCCCAGGTGCTGCGCCACGCCAGGCCGAGCCCCTGCCGGCACCAGTCGTGCAGCACCTGGCCGTCGCTGCAGTCGAGCCGTCCGCTGGGCCGCAGATGCTGCACCTGGCCGTCGATGCGGAACGCCCAGCCGCGCGTCTGGCTCGCGTCGGAGCTCAGCGTCAGGCACTCGTGCCGCATCAGCTCGGACGGATGTTTCGGCGTGCCGGCGCGCTTCAGATAGGACGGCGCCGCCACGCACAGCCGCCGGTTGTCGGCCAGGCGCATGCTGATGAGGCTGGAATCGGTGAGATCGCCGACGCGCACCGCGCAGTCGAAGCCCTCGTTGACGATGTCGACGACGCGGTCGCTGAGGTTCAGCGACACGCTGACCTCCGGGTGCCGCGACAGGAAGGCCGGCACCAGCGGCGCGACGTGGCGCCGGCCGAATCCGGCCGGCGCGGTGATCCGCAGATGGCCGCTCGCTTTCACGCCGCCGGCGCTCACGCTGGCCTCCGCGCTGGCGAACTCGGCGAGCAGGCGCTGGCAGTCCTCGAGGAAGGCGATGCCCTCGTGCGTCAGCGTGAGCTTGCGCGTCGTGCGCAGCAGCAGCTTCACGCCGAGCCGCGCCTCCAGCGCATCGAGGCGGCGGCCCATCACGGCGGGCGCCACGCCTTCGGCTTGCGCCGCGGCAGTCAGGCTGCCCTTGGTCGCGACGAGCGCGAAGGACTCGATCTGTTTGAGGCGATCCATGGCCAGCGATTGTTGGACCGTTGCGCCGTCGGAAGCAATGAATGACGACCCTTGTCGTTGTTATTTGTGCAAAAAAGTCAGGGATCTTCGACCAGGGCCGACATGAATCGCCAGCCCCTCACGCCCTACAGTCGACGCACCGTTGAACCGTCTTTCGGAGCCGTCATGACCGCACGCAGCCAACACCACCGCCTCCAGGTCGATGCCGCCCTGGCCCGCTTCATCGAGACCGAGGCGCTGCCCGGGACTGGCGTCGAGCCCGCCGCCTTCTGGCAGGGCTTCGATGCGCTGGCGCATGAACTGGCGGAGAAGAATGCCGCCCTGCTGGCCGAGCGCGACCGGCTGCAGACGGAGCTCGACGGCTGGCATCGCGCCCACCCCGGCCCGATCGCCGACATGGCGGCCTACCAGGCCTTCCTGAAGCAGATCGGTTATCTGGTGCCGCTGCCGGCGGACCCGAAGGCCACGACCGCCAACGTGGACGCGGAACTCGCCATCCAGGCCGGTCCGCAGCTGGTGGTGCCGATCCTGAACGCGCGCTATGCGCTGAACGCGGCGAACGCGCGGTGGGGCTCGCTCTATGACGCGCTCTACGGCACCGACGTGATCCCCGAGACCGACGGCGCCGAACGCGCTGGCGGCTACAACCCGGTCCGCGGCGCCAAGGTCATCGCCTTCGCCCGCCAGGTGCTGGACCAGGCCGCGCCGCTGGCCGGCGCGTCGCACGCCGACGCCGGCGGCTACACGGTCACCGGCACCGCACTGGCCGTCGCGCTGAAGGACGGCCGCACGGTCGCATTGGCCGATCCGTCCCAGTTCATCGGCTATCTGGGCGACGCCGCCACCCCGACCGCGATCCTGCTGCGCCACAACGGCATCCACCTCGAGATCCAGTTCGACCGCGCGTCGACGATCGGCCAGGCCGACGCCGCCGGCGTCTCGGATCTGCTGATGGAGTCGGCCCTGTCCACCATCCTCGACCTCGAGGACTCGATCGCCGCCGTCGACGCCGAGGACAAGCTCCTCGCCTACCGCAACTGGCTGGGCATCCTGCGCGGTTCGCTGACCGAGGAAGTCAGCAAGGGCGGCCGCAGCTTCGTGCGCCGCCTGAATCCGGACCGCGTCTACAAGGCGGCCAATGGCGGCGACGACATCGTGCTGCCGGGACGCTCGCTGCTGTTCGTGCGCAATGTCGGCCACCTGATGACCAACCCCGCCATCCTGCTCGACGGTGGTCGCGAGATCCCCGAAGGCATCATGGACGCGGTGATCACCACGCTGATCTCGGTGCATGACCTGAAGCAGCTGTCGGGTTCCGGACTGCGCAACTCGCGCCGGGGGTCGATCTACATCGTCAAGCCGAAGATGCACGGGCCGGCCGAGGTCGGCTTCGCCAACGAGCTGTTCGGCCGCGTCGAGCAGTTGCTCGGCCTGCCGGCCTCGACGGTCAAGCTGGGCATCATGGACGAGGAGCGCCGCACCAGCGTCAACCTCGCGGCCTGCATCGCCGCCGCGCCAAGCCGCGTCGCCTTCATCAACACCGGCTTCCTGGACCGCACCGGCGACGAGATGCACACCGCGATGCTCGCCGGCCCGATGCTGCGCAAGGGCGACATGAAGGCCAGCGCCTGGATCCAGGCCTATGAGCGCAACAACGTGCTGACGGGCCTGAGCGCCGGCCTGCGCGGCCGCGCCCAGATCGGCAAGGGCATGTGGGCGATGCCCGACCTGATGGCCGCGATGCTGGAGCAGAAGATCGCTCACCCCAAGGCCGGTGCGAACACCGCCTGGGTACCGAGCCCGACCGCGGCCACGCTGCATGCGCTGCACTACCACCAGGTCAACGTGGCGCAGGTCCAGCAGCAGATCGAGGACGAGGCGCCCGGCGTCGATCGCGCCGAACTTTTGCAGCGCCTGCTCACGATTCCGGTCGCCGCCGACCCGTCCTGGAGCGATGCGGAGAAGCAGCAGGAGCTCGACAACAACATCCAGGGCATCCTCGGTTACGTGGTGCGCTGGATCGATCAGGGCGTCGGTTGCTCGAAGGTGCCGGACATCAACCAGATCGGACTGATGGAAGACCGTGCGACATTGCGCATCTCAAGCCAGCACGTGGCGAACTGGCTGTACCACGGCGTCGTGACCGAACAACAAGTTCGGGCGACATTCGAACGGATGGCCGCCGTCGTCGATGGCCAGAACGCCGGCGATCCGGTTTACGAACCAATGTCCGGGCATCCGAACAGCATGGCGTATCAGGCGGCGCTGGATCTGGTGTTCAGGGGGCGTGAACAGCCCAGCGGGTACACGGAACCGCTGCTGCACGCGTGGCGACAGAGGCGCAAGGCGGCGGGCGCCGCCGGCGCACCCTGAATGCTCACGCAACAGTAACCATCTGTCGCGAATCGCCGGCATCGTTCGGTGTACGTCTCATATGCGAAGGCGGCCTCCAGGCCGCTTTTTTGTTTTGTTCACTATCATTTTCAGCACTTTCTCGTCGCAATCTACCTTGTGACTTTCAGCATGCACATGCCTTTTGGCACGCTGACCATGGCGAAGGGCATGCCTCAAGAATCGGAAACCCTTAGGGGCCGCCCCCGAGATCCTTGGGATTCCCTACTCCTTAAAGTTTCTTCACCTATACGCAGTGTCGTGCGACAGAAACACGTCGGCACAGCAATCGTTTTTGTCATTTCATGAGAGTAGGCATGACCACTTCGCATCAACTTCGCCGCGTGAGCATCGCCACCGCGGTCCTTGCGGCTTCTATCGGAGCTGCGCAAGCCCAAGAGGCTGCGCAGCTGGAACGCATCGAGATCACCGGCTCCGCCATCAAACGCTCGATCTCCGACGAAGGCGCACTGCCGATCACGGTGTTGAAGGCCGAGGAACTGCGGGCATCTGGCGTGACCAGCGTCGAGGCGATCGTCGAACTGCTGTCGTCCAGCCAATCGAGCAACACCGGAGCAAACTCCATCGGCTCGAGCACCGGTGGCGCCAGCTACGCGAACCTGCGCGGCCTGGGCACCAACAAGACCTTGGTCCTGCTGAACGGCCGCCGCATGACGGCCTTCGCCTTCGGCGCGAACGCGGTCGATCTGAACTCCATCCCCTTCGCCGTGATCGACCGCGTCGAAGTGCTCCGTGACGGCGCTTCCGCCGTGTACGGCACCGACGCCATCGGCGGCGTGATCAACTTCATCACGAAGTCCAACTTCCGCGGCGGCCAAGCCGTGGTTGAACTGAGCGATCCGAAGGAAAAGGGCGGCAAGAAGGAAGGCGCTTCACTGACCTTCGGCTTCGGCGACCTCGAGAAGGACCGCGTCAACATCTGGGGCTCGCTGGACAAGCGCCGAGTCGACCGCATCCGCGCGCTGGATCGTGACTTCGCCAGGACCGGCATCATTCCGGGCAAGGGCGTGGCAGGCAGCTCGCCCACCACCTTCCCGGGCAACTTCACACAGGGCAACCTGTCGGGCAACCCGACAGCCCCGGGCTGCCAAGGTCCGCTGTCCGTCGTGAACCCGACCAATAACAAGGTCTGCATCTTCGATTTCAGCTCCACGATCGACATCGCGCCGGACGTCGACCAGACCACGTTGTCGGGCCGCGCCACGTTCAAGATCGCCGATAACCATGTGCTGTCGCTGGATGCGATCACCACGAAGAACGACAACACCGCGCGCGTCGCGCCGGACCCGGTGTCGGCCATCACCATCCAGCCGAACAACCCGTTCTTCCCGAGCAGCTACCCCGGCATCGACCCGACCAAGCCGATCAGCGTGGGCTGGCGCATGGTGCCGGCGGGCCCCCGCACCAACGGTTCGCACTCGACCGCTGACCGAGCTGTGGCCGACCTCTCGGGGGTGGTCGCCGACTGGGACTACCGTGCAGGCGTCCTGTACTCGAAGAGCACCGCCAATGACGCCGCTGTCAACGGCTACGTCAACGCGCCGTTCGTGCGCGCCCAGGTGGCCGCAGGTAACCTCAACCCGTTCGCCGACGCGACGCCGGCCCAACTGGCCATCATCGAGCAGGCCAAGCGCCGTGGTGTGTTCGCCAACGCGACCGGCGAAACCAAGGGTGTGGACTTCCGCGCGTCCAAGGAGATCTTCGACCTGCCAGGCGGCCGCGCCGCGCTGGCCGTCGCGGCCGAATACCGCAAGGAAGAGTACAAGAGCGACACCAATGACGACGTCGTGCTGGCGATCCCGTCGGCCGGCCGTTCGCCCAACCACGTGGGCGGTGACCGCAACGTGAAGGCCATCGGCGTCGAACTGCTGCTCCCGCTGCACAAGATGGTGGAAGTCCAACTGGCCGTGCGCCGCGACGACTACTCCGACGCCGGCGCGACGACCAACCCCAAGGTCGGCATCCGCTTCCAGCCCATGAAGGAACTGGCGCTGCGCGGCTCGTACAACACCGGCTTCCGCGCCCCGGGCCTGGATGACCTGTACGCCCCGCAGACCGTGACCTTCTCGTCCGGCGCGAAGAACGATCCCCTGCTGTGCGACGGCCAAGGGAATCCTATCAACGGCGGCGTGAAGAGCCGCGACTGCCAGTCGCAGCCCCAGGTTCAGAACGGCGGCAACCCCAACCTGAAGCCGGAGAAGTCCAAGACCTTCACCGCCGGCTTCGTGGTGGAACCGATCAAGGCGCTGACCGTCTCAGTCGACTACTGGAATATCAAGCTGCGTGATCAGATCAACGTCCTGCCCATCGACGTGATCTTCGCCGATCCGACCCGTTACGCCGCGAACATTGTCCGTTGCAACACGCTGCCGGCGGCCGTGCAAGCGAACTTGCAGCGCTGCGGCGGACTGGATCTGAACAGCAACGCTATCGGCTACGTCATTCAGACGAACGACAACATCGGTCGCGTCAAGACCGACGGTATCGACTTTGCGGCGGCCTACTCCATGGGTCTGGGGGGCTGGGGCAATCTGGGTCTGTCTTACGAGAGCACCTACGTTCACAGCTACGAGTACCAGACGAATCCATCGCAGAAGGACTACACGCAGAACGTCGGCGTCTACAAGGATGGCAGCCCGATCCTGCGCTGGAAGCACACTTTCTCGGCGGCCTGGGCGATGAACGCCTGGAGCTCGCGTCTGGCGATCCGTCACCAGAGCGGCTACACCGACCAGAACGATCCCACGACGGTGGTTGGTGGCCCGTCGTTCTACGGCAACGTGGCAACGTACACGCTGGTCGACCTGTCCGGCACCTACAAGTTCAACAAGTCCACGTCGGTGACGCTGGGCGTGAAGAACCTGTTCGATACCGACCCGTCGTTCTCGAACCAGTCGACACGTTCGCAGCGCGGTTATGACCCCCGTTATTCGGATCCGACCGGCCGCGCGTTCTTCCTGCGCGCCGCTTACGGTTTCTGATACCGGGAGGTCATGACGCCGCCTACGGGCGGAGCCATGCAGGCACCACGCAGAAACGCCGAACCGGATTACCGGATCGGCGTTTTTTTCTTGTACCTGCAGGTGCTCGGCGTCGGTGGGGCGCATGAAAAAAGGCGCCCCGCGGGGCGCCTCAGGCGAGATGAGACGTGTGCCCAGCTTCACGCCAGGTTCTTGGCCAGGAATCGCTCGACGCGTGCCCAGAAGTCGAAATTGTTGGCCTCCTTGCGCCAGCCGTGGGCTTCGTCGGCGTAGACCACCCATTCAACGTTCTTGTTGTGGCCGCGAAGCGCGTCGCGCATCTTCTCGCCGTTGATCAGCGGCACGCGGACATCCAGCGCGCCATACGCCATCAGCACCGGCTGACGGATCTCCGCGGCGCGCAGCAGCGGAGAGGTCTGCTTGAACTGCTCGGCGTCCTTCTCCGGATCCCCGATCAGGCGGCGGCGGCCGGCGTCAGGTCCGCCGAAGCGGTTGAAGTCGGTCCAGGTCACGGTGAACATGAAGCTGGGATCCGTCACCCCGACCCAGTTGATGCCGCACTTGAAGAGTTCCGGCTCCTTGGCCAATCCCATCATGGTCAGGTAGCCGCCGTAGCTTGCACCCGCCAGGCAAACGCGCTTGGGATCGACCTTGCCCTGCGCGATCAGCAGCTTGACGCCGTCGGTGACATCGTCCTGCATGGCCAGGCCCCATTGCTTCCAGCCGGCGCGGAACAGCTTGTCGCCGAAACCGGTGGACGCGCGTGGCGCCGGCATGAACACCGCGTAGCCGCGCGACACGAGGAACTGCACCACCGGGTCCCAGCGCGCGTGGATGGGCCGCACCCACGGGCCGCCATAGTGCAGCACCACCAGCGGCGGCTTGCCCTCGCCCGCGGGCAGGGTCAACTGCGCGGGAATCTGCATGCCGTCGCGGGCCGCGTAGCGGAAAAAGGTGGTGGGCCGCATTTCCGCGACCTTGACCCAGGGGCGCTGCGCGCCAAGGCCCTGGAACTTGTCGTCCTTGACCTGGTAGAGGTAGTAACGCCCGGGGTCCCGGTCCGAACTGGAGAACACCAGCACCACGCGGTCGTCGTCTTTGCCGCCGACCTGCATCGTATTGATCGTGTCCGGCAACGCCTTGTCCACGGTGGCCTGCAGCGCGGCCAGGCCTTCGTTGATCCAGTACGTGCCCGGCTGGATGGCCTCGTAGTCGATGCCCTGCACGGCGTCGCCCGTGCGGTTGAAGCGCAGCGCAGCGTCGATGTCGAAACCCTTGACGGCGAACACCGGGTTGGGATCGACCTTGCCCGTCTTCGGGTCGAAAAGGTACAGGCCCTGCGTGTCGTTGCCCGCGTGGGCAGTGACGTACAGACGGCCGTCCGGTGCGAAGGCCTCCGGCTGCACGTGATCGGCGGAGTCTTCGTCCCGATAGGTGAGGACCTTGGTCCAGGGGGCGTCTGCCGACTCGCGGAAATGGATCTCGAAGACCTCGTCGAGGTAGGTGACGCAACAGCGCGGCACACCCTTGCCGTCCACCAGCCATTGCTGCGCGTTGGGCGGACCGCCGATCGTCAACGGTGAGAACCGGCCGGTCAGCGTGTTGACGCGGTAGAGGGTCGAGGAGGCCTTGCCCTTGGCCTGGTACGAATGCGCCACGACGCGGATGTCGTCGGTCGGTTCACCGTTCTCCACGATCCTCGAATGCACTTCCGAACCGGCGGGCAGCAGCTTGGCACCTTCGGTCATGAAGGCGCGTTCGGCCAGGGTGACGTAGTTGCTGGCGTCGGCGTTGATGGCGAACAGTCCGGCCGCGCCGAGTTGGTCCGCGCCGCGCTGGCGGTCGGAGATGCCGAAATACAGACGCGTGTTGTTGACCCACCCCAAGCCACCGACGTCGCCGTCGGTGAAGTTGGTGATGATCTTCACCTTGCGCGTGGCGACCTCGACGACCACGATGTTGGCGCGGCCGTTGGCGGTGATGCGCGTACCGGCGACGAACTTGCCGTCGGGCGACAGACGCGCCCCCGACAGCACCGGATTGCGGAAGAAGTCTTCGACCTTCAGGGTGGAGGCGGAGGCTTCGGTGGCGGCGAAGCTCGGCAGGCCGACCATCGGAGTCAGCGAGGCCGCCGCGACGAGCGCGCGACGACGGGTGTCGGGAAGCTTTTGGTTCATGGCTCGATCGGTTGTGAACGAAAAAGGGCGCCGTCGCCGGCGCCCTTGCAGTGTGACGTCTGTCGCTGCGGTTCAGCGGAAGGTGTACTTCGCGCCCAGCTGGAAGAAGCGGCCGCGGTTGGTGTACAGCTCGGCGAAGCCCATCTGCGTGTACGAGTTGCTCAACGCGTTGGTCAGGCTCAGCGGAGGCATCTTGTCGAACACGTTCTTGACCGTGAAGCTCAGCTCCAGGTTCTTCACGCCGGAGTACACCACCTGCGCATCGCCTTCCTCATGGTTGCCGACCTTGCGGGTGTTGGCCGCGATCGGGAACGGACGGTCCGTATCCCAGAATCCGCCCACCGTGCGCCACTGCAGGTTCACCGCCCAGGGGCCGAGTTCGCTCTGGATGATGAAGTTGTTGCGGAAGCGCGGGGTGGCGTAGGTGCCCGAGTACTCGGCCCAATCATCACCGTCACCCTGGCGGGTCTTGTTGGTGAAGTTGTAGGTCAGCAGGTTGCGCAGCGTGACGTTGCCCACCGGGGTGGCACCCAGGCGCCAGCGCGCATCCACGTCCAGACCCGAGGTCTCACGCTCGGCGATGTTCTGCAGGTTGGTGAAGATGTTGAAGCGCGGCCCGACCTTCTCGAACAGGCCCTGGTCGATCGCGGACGCGATCGTCGGGGAGCTGATGTCGTTGGTTTTCTTGATCTTCCACCAGTCGATGCTGGCGTTGAAGTCCTTGGAGAGTTCGAACACCGCGCCGAGGTTGAAGGTCTTGCCCTTCTCGGGTTGCAGGTTGGGGTTGGCCCCGTTCACCTGGAACGCGTTCAGCAGGCAGCTTTCGGCACCGGTGGCCGGATCGACCGTGACCGGCACGCCCAGCTTGCGGCAAGAGTCCGCCGAGGTGATCGTCGTCGCACCTTCTTCCTGGGCGCCGAACAGCTGCTTCAGCACCGGAGCACGGAAGCTGCGGGTGAACGAGCCGCGGAAGGCCAGTTGCGGCGACACGGTCCACTTCAGGCCCAGGCGCGGGCTGGTGGCATCGGCGTTGGGGTACTTGTCGTAGCGGACGGCGGCCTGGCCTTCCAGGGACTTCAGGATCGGAATGCTCAGTTCCGTGTACACGGCCTTGTAGGTGCGCGAGGCTTCGACGGCCGCCTGGGCAATGCCGCCCACGACCTTGCCTTCCTGCTGCAGCAGGTCGGGTTCGTCGGACAGCTTCTCACGGTTCAGGTTCACACCCACCGCGAACTGCAGCGGACCCGCCGGCAGTTGATACAGCTCGCCAGCGATCTGGGCGTTGAACGTGTCCAGGGTCGACTTCCCGACGCGCTTGGGCGAGACCTTCAGACCTTCCACGAACGCGGCGTCGTTGGTGCCGATGGTGGGGTTCAGCAGGCCGGAACCCGTGGCGTTGGCCCACTTGTCAGCGTCGTAATAGTTGTAGTCCTGGTTGGTGACCTTGCTCTCGCCGCGCGACAGCGAAACCTTCCAGTCGTACTTGTTCCAGGAACCTTCCAGGCCGGTCGCGACGTTGTAGAAGTCGGACTTGCGGTCCGTGATACGGGGGCCGCCCTGCATGAAGCGGCCGGCGATGTACACCTGGCCGGTTCCCGTGCCGTCGGCGTTCTTGATCTCGTACGGCAACTGGTTCGGGTTGGTGATCGGGACAATGAAGTAGTCCGGCACCGGATGCGCCTCGAAGTGGTCCTTTGAGGTGGAGAACGTGCCTTCCACGAACGCGCGGATGTCGTTGGACACCTGGAAGTTCGCGATCGCCATCGCGCTGACGCGATCGGCGCCGTTGTAGGCGGTCAGCAGCGACTTGTTGAAGTCGTAGCGGCAGATGTTGTTCGCGCCGAGCGAGTCCGCCGGGCAGGCGGCATAAGGCACGCCAACCAGGGCGCCGGTGTCCGGGTTGATCACGTTGCCGGTCGGCGAGAACGAGCTGCGCGCGTCGGACGAGCCGAAGCGACGGAAGTCCACCGAACTCGACAGCGAGCGATCCGAGCGCAGGATCGGATCGCGCTTCATGATGTCGAGGCCGAACAGGACGTTGTAGCGATCGCTGCTCAGATCGCCGAAGCCCGCGGACAGGCCCGCGCGCTTCTCGGTGCCGTCGCCGCGGCTGGAACGGCCCCAGCTGCCGCCGACTTCGATCCCCTGGTAATCGGTCTTCGTGATGAAGTTGATGACACCGGCCACGGCGTCGGCGCCGTACAGGGCCGAGCCGCCGTCCTTCAGGATCTGGATCTGCTCGATCGCGCCGATGGGCAGCGAATTGATGTCGAAGGCGGCACCCGCGCCCGACGAGTCGTACAGCGCGTTCACCGGCAGGCGGCGGCCGTTCAGCAGGATCAGGACCTGGCTGCTGCTCAGTCCACGCATGCCGATCGCGGCGGTGCCGGATCCGGACGGCGAGTTCGAGGCCAGTTCACCCTGGTCGAAAATGTCGATCGACGGGATGGAGCGCAGCAGTTCGTTGACCGACGTGGCGCCGGTGCGTTCGATCTGCTTGCGGCTCAGGACTTCCACTGGCGACACGCCTTCGGCGTTGGTGCGCTTGATGGCGGAGCCGACGACCTCGACCCGTTCCAGTTGCGTGTTCGGCGGGGGGGCATCGGCCTGCTGGGCCTGGGCCAGGCCCGTCAGGCCGCCCAGGAGCAGCAGCGCTGCCGCGGAGAGAGTAGTACGTTGATGCATGTGTCGCTTCCCAATTGAGCTGTGGAACCTATCGAACCACGGCAGACAGCACGGCGACGCGCGGCCGGGTTGGATGCGCTGGCGAACGGCTGATCCGAGTGATTGATTTTTTGGCAGCCACCTCGAGACCCTGTCGGGGAACTCTCTAGGTCACAAATCGGACGCTTGTGCTTCATCCGGGATGCCAGCGATAGGAGGCGTGCCATAAGTCATTGATCGACAACACATATTGGCTAACGCAACAACAACGTGAAGTCATTCGTAAAGTTTGATTTCTGTTTTGCGTCCGACCGGAGCGTTGGCGAGGGGCAACGAAATGTGGCCGGTGGTCCAGCATTGGCCTCCGTTAACAAGTGGTAACCCGAACAGGGCCAAGCCGAACCGGTGAGGGCGCTTCGCCGATCTGTCGTGGCCGAGCAACAAATCTGCAAATGCAGATCAGGGTTTTCCTTGGTATGTGCCGGCTCAGAAATGCCAAACGCCCCTTCCTATTACTAAGCGCACCCGAGCAACAAAAGTACATGGGACCTTCTGCACACTGCGCCCAGCCGCGGATACCTCGTGGCCTATTTTTGTTACGCCGTTCTTACAACGACCGGCGTGACTAACAGGAGTTGCAGAGATGTACAAACTGAACGCGGTGAGCTTGGCAGTCGCCGCCACCTTCGCGGCCGCGTCCCTTCCGGCGCTCGCCCAGCAGCAGGACCAGACCCAGCTCGAGCGGGTCGTCGTCACCGGCTCGGCCATCAAGCGCATCGACGCCGAGACCGCGGTCCCGGTGACGGTGGTGAAGATGGACGACCTGAAGAAGTCGGGGATCACCTCGATCGAGCAGGTGATGGCCAACCTGTCGTCGGTGCAGTCCACCGGCAACACGGCCCAGTCGGTCGGTTCCAACAGCGGCGGCGCGTCCTTCGCCGACATGCGCGGCATCGGCGCCGACAAGACCCTGGTGCTGCTGAACGGCCAGCGCATCGCCAACAACGCGGTCGACGGCTCGGCGCCCGACCTGAACATGATCCCGTTCGCGGCGATCGACCGGATCGAAGTGCTGCGCGACGGCGCCTCGGCGCTGTACGGCACGGACGCCATCGGCGGCGTGATCAACTTCATCACCAAATCCAACTTCCAGGGCGGCACCATCACCCTGGGCGCCGACTCCCCCGAGAAGACCGGCGGCAAGTCGCGCAACTTCAACGCCGGCTACGGCTATGGCGACCTGCAGAAGCAGGGCTTCAACCTGTTCGGCTCGATCTCGTACCGCAAGCAGGACGCGATCGACGGCACGCAGCGCAACTTCAACCAGCGCATGCCCGGCGGCCTGTCCTACAGCACCGCGCCGGCCAACTACACGCAGGACAACGCGACCTTCTACAACCCGACGGGCACCGCCTGCACCGGGACGCAGATGATCTACTCCGGCGGCGCCTGCAAGCTGGTCACCGCATCGTTCGTCGACTTCATCCCCAAGGTCGAGACCACCTCCGGCCTGATCAAGGGCAGCCTGCTGGTCAACGACAGCCTGACGCTGGGCGCCGAGCTGTTCGCGACACGCAACGAGGTCACGACCTTCGTCGCCCCGGTTCCCTACGGCGGCTATGACGTCAACCCGGGCACCAAGTACTACCCGACGCCGCCCGCGGGCTCGCTGATCGACACCACCCAGCCGGTGACGGTGTACTGGCGCGACTTCCCCAACGGCTCGCGCGGCCAGACCAACAAGAACAACCAGCAGCGCCTGATGTTCACGGCCGACGGCAACGGCCTGGGCTGGGACTACGCGGTCAACCTGTCCTACAACCGCAACAAGGTCGACCAGTACCTGGTCAGCGGCTATGCCGACGGCGACCTGATCGGCGCCGGCCTGGCGGACGGCCGCATCAACCCCTTCGGCGACCAGGACGCCACCGGCACCGCACTGCTGCAGCAGGCCGCGCTGAACGGCCTGCTGGAATCGGCCAAGGGCACCGTCACCAACCTGAACGCACACGCCAGCCGCGACCTCGTCGACTGGTTCGGCGCCGGCCGTCCCTCGCAGCTCGCGCTGGGCGTCGAGTTCCGCCGCGAGAAGTTCAAGTCGGCGGCCAACACCGACTTCGCCGCCAAGGTCTCGGCCTCGACCGGCGTCGATCCGAACTCGCTGGCCGAAGGCTCGCGCAACGTCAGCGCGCTGTACGGCGAACTGAACGTGCCGGTGCTCAAGTCCCTGGACGTGACCGCCTCGGTCCGCTACGACAAGTACAGCGACTTCGGCAGCTCCACCAACCCGAAGGCCAGCTTCCGCTTCCAGCCGATGAAGGAACTGCTGGTGCGCGGCTCGGCGTCGACCGGCTTCCGCGCGCCGACGCTGTATGAGCTCTACGGCAGCCCGGCCTACACCAACACCGCCGGCAACTACGCCAACCCGCTGCTGTGCCCGGACGGCCAGTCCGGCAACCAGTGCGAAGCGCAGTTCCAGGTGCTGAACGCCGGCAACAAGAACCTGCGTCCCGAGAAGTCGAAGACCGCCACCCTGGGCTTCGTCGTCGAACCGGCGGCCAACCTGAGCGTGGGCGTGGATTTCTGGTGGGTGCACCTGAAAGACACGATCGGCTCGATCCCGCAGTTCGCGCTGTTCAACAACTACGGCACCTACCCGGCGCTGCAGCAGTACTTCCACTTCGGCCCGGGCAACACGCTGTCCATCGCCAGCAACTGCCCCGGCGACGAGTGCGGCTACGTCGACCAGACGCTGCTGAACCTGGGCAAGGTGCGCACCAACGGCCTGGACCTGAGCGCCCAGTACCGCCTCAACAGCGCGATCGGCCAGTTCGACTTCGCGCTGAACAGCACCTACGTCGCCAAGTACGAGTTCCAGGACTTCAAGGACGGCTACTGGGTGCGCAACGTGGGCAACTACGGCGAGTCGGGCCCGATCTTCCGCTGGCAGCACAACCTGACGACCAACTGGCGCTACCAGGACTTCGGTGCCGGCGTGACGATGCGCTACAAGTCGGGCTACGCGGACTTCGATCCGACTACCCACGCGCGCGTGCCGTCGTACACCACCTTCGACCTGTTCGGCAGCTGGGCGCCGCGCAAGGACCTGTCGCTGGTCCTGGGCGTGCGCAACCTGTTCGACCGCGATCCGCCGTTCTCCAACCAGGAAGACCTCTTCCAGGGCGGCGGCTGGGACTCGCGTTACGCCGATCCGACCGGTCGCGCGTACTACGTCCGGGCCACCTACTCGTTCTGAGCGGGTCAGCCACAGGAAAGCGGGAGGGGAGACCCTCCCGCTTTTTTTCGTTCCGGCGGCGGCGCGCCGCCATCTGCCCGCGGGGGTGGGAATCGCCGGTCCCGCCGCCTCGACGGGCTCCCTAGAATGTGCGGTTGTCCTACGCTGTCCGAAACGCCCCCATGTCCGTCGAGTCGCCCGCGGGTCTGCCCGCCGCCTGCCAGGTCCTGATCATCGGCGCCGGCCCCGCCGGCAGCGCGGCCGCGCGCTGGCTCGCCCGCGCGGGCCTGGACGTCGTGATGGTCGACCAGCATCCGCTGGGCCGCGACAAGGTCTGCGGCGACGGCCTGATCCCGGACGCCCACCAGGCGCTCGAACGCCTGGGCCTGCTGGACCGGGTGATGGCCAAGGCGGAGCGCTCGTCGCACGTGGGCTGCGTCGGGCCGCGCGGCGGCCGCATCGACGTGCCGGGCCACCTCGCGGTGCTGCCGCGCAAGCAGCTCGACGAGATCCTGAACCTCGGCGCCCAGGAAGCCGGCGCGCGTTTCCTGGCGCCGGCGCGCTTCGAATCGGCGCTGGAGGACGAGCAGGGCCGCGTCCGCGGCGCGCGGCTCACGGTCGACGGCCGGCCCCACGAGATCGCCGCCGACTGGGTGATCCTGGCCACCGGCGCGGTGCCCAAGGCGCTGACGGCGGCCGGCATGTGCGAGCGCCACACCCCCAGCGGCGTCGCGCTGCGCGGCTACGTGCGGGCGCCGTCGATGGTCGGCGAGATCAAGGCGCTGGAGGTGGTCTGGTGCAAGGCGGTGCAGCCGGGTTACGGCTGGATCTTCCCGGCGCCGGACGGCAGCTTCAACATCGGCGTCGGCGTGACCGACAGCCACAAGGACCTGGCCGGGAAGGGCCAGAAGAAGGACGTCAACCTGCGCGCCATCTTCGACGCCTTCGTCGAGCACTACCCGCCCGCGAAGCGCCTGATGGCCGAGGGCGAGCTGGTCGGCGAACTCAAGGGCGCGCCGCTGCGCTGCACGCTCAACGGCGCGCGCTGGACGCGGCCCGGGCTGCTGGTCACCGGCGAGGCGGCGGGCTCGACCTACTCGTTCACCGGCGAAGGCATCGGCAAGGCGATGGAGACCGGGCTGCTGGCCGCGGAAGCGATCCTGGCGCATCGCGTCGCCGGGACGCCGGCCACCGACGGCGCCCTCGACACCCGGGTCCGCGAGCAGTATGAATCGGGCCTGCGCGCGTTGCAGCCCAAGTACGACCTGTACGAACGCGGCAACCGCGTGAACCGTTTCCCCTGGCTGGCCGACCTGCTGATCTGGCGCGCGAAGAAGAGTCCGCGCCTGCTGAAGCGCATGAGCGGCGTGCTCAACGAGACCAGCAACCCCGGCAACCTGGTCAGCCTGAAGGGCCTCACGCGGCTGTTCCTGGAATGACGGGCGGCATGTCGCCTAGGATGAGCCCCGCGACCTGAGCCTGGAGAGACCGCGATGTGCCAGCTGATGGGCATGAATGCCCGCCGACCGACCGATGTGATGTTCAGCTTCGCCGGGCTGGCGACGCGGGCGCACGAGCACAAGGACGGCTTCGGCATCGCGTTCTTCGAAGGCCGCGGGCTGCGGCACTTCGTCGACCACCACAGCGCGCGGGTGTCGCCGCTGGCGGAGCTGGTCAAGACCTACCCGATCCGCAGCGACGTCGTCATCGCGCACATCCGCAAGGCGACGCAGGGCGTCGTGTCCCTGGAGAACACCCATCCGTTCGTGCGCGAGCTGTGGGGCCGCTACTGGGTGTTCGCCCACAACGGCGACCTCAAGGGCTTCGCGCCGCGGCTGCATGCGGCCTTCAAGCCGGTGGGGCAGACCGACAGCGAGCAGGCCTTCTGCTGGCTGATGCAGGAACTGGCCAAGGCGCATGCCGACATGCCGGCGATCGAGGAACTGAACCACACGCTGCGCGAACTGCTGCCGCAGCTCAATGGTCATGGCACCTTCAACATGCTGCTCTCCAACGGCCAGGCGCTGTGGGCGCACGGCTCGACCAAGCTGCACTACCTGCTGCGCCAGCCGCCCTTCGGCCACGTCACGCTGCAGGACGAGGATGTCAGCGTCGACCTGGCCGCCAAGACCACCGAGGACGACCGCATCGCCATCGTCGCCACCGAGCCGCTGACGCGCGGTGAAGCCTGGATCCCGATCGACCCCGGCACGCTGAAGGTCTTCGTCGGCGGCGAGCCACTCTGCTGATGGCCGCCACGGCGTCTGCTCGGTCGTCGCAGCCGGCCAGCCGTCGCTGCCGACCGCCATTCGCCGCATCCGGAGGCGGTCGACGGCCCCCTGGCCTAGACTCGTCGCATGACTTCGCCCAGCGCTCCCGCCGACGCGGTCCCCCAGGTCCAGCCGCCGGCCGCTGCCGGCACGGCGGCCTCGCCATCGCCGGCGACCTCCCCAGCCGCGTCGACGGCCTCATCGGCCGATGCCGGCACCGTCCAGGTCGACTGGACCCAGTGGCTTTTCCCCGGCCCGCGGCGCACGTTCAGCGAGGCGGAGATTGAGCGCTCCGGCCTGAAGCGTTGGTCCAGCGCCATCGACAGCTACGTGATGAGCAACGTGCTGGTGCTGGGGCTGGTCTTCTACACGATGCTGCCGCGCCATCTGGCGCATGTGATCCTCATCGGCGGCCTGGCGATGGCGTCCGTGGGACTGGCCGTCGCGCGCTGGTTGTGGCGCCA
Source organism: uncultured Roseateles sp. (assembly GCA_946886855.1). The sequence goes on from CAMPJJ010000007.1 coordinate 63,586, forward strand.
GCCGACCCGCACCCGCTTCAACGGCGCGACGCTCGCGCTGAGCGTGCTGATGGTGCTGTTCACGCTGGGCATGACGAAGGCGGGCTTCCGGGAAGAGGCCCGCGACCTGCTGCCCTTCGTCGCGGGCGGGATGACGCTGACGGTGTCATCGTGGTGGTTCCTGACGCTGTACCGGACGCAGCAGCTGGGCGCGCGGCTGGCCGAGCTCGACGCGCAGGAGGAGCGCATCGCGATGGCGCAGCGGCTGGCGACGGCGCAGATCCAGCCGCATTTCCTCTTCAACACGCTGGCGTCGCTGCAGCACTGGGTCGACACGCGCGACGACCGCGCCGGGCCGATGCTGCGCTCGCTGACGCGCTACCTGCGGGCGACGCTGCCGATGTTCGAGCAGGACCGGCTGCCGCTGGAGCAGGAGCTCCAGATCGTACGCAGCTACCTGGACATCATGCAGGCGCGGCTGGGGCAGCGGCTGAGCTGGTCGCTGGACACGGACGAGACGTCGCAGGCCGCGATCGCCGCCGCCAGCCTGCCGCCGGGCACGCTGCTGACGCTGGCGGAAAACGCGATCACGCACGGGATCGAGCCCAGCCTGCGCGGCGGGCACATCGCGGTACGGGTCAGAGCGATGGCCGGCCGCCTGCGCATGGAAGTGCAGGACGGCGGCCAGGGCCTGCCGGCCGGCGCCTGCGAGGGCCTCGGCCTGGCCAACACGCGGGAGCGGCTCAAGGCGCAGTTCGGCGCCGGCGCCGCGCTGGGCCTGGAGCCGGGCTCGGCGGAGGCGCCGGGATGCCTCGCCTGGGTCGAGGTGCCGGCGGCCTGAAGCGCGCATCGGCCGCATCGGCCGCATCGGCCGGATCGATCACATCGGGGAGAGAACACGCATGACAACGAAGATCCGCACCCTGATCGCGGACGATGAAGAGGGGCCGCGCGAGCAGTTGCGCGCCGCGTTGGCGCGCCTGGCGCCGGAGATCGAGATCGTGGCGGCCAGCGTCAACGGCTGCGACGCCTGGGACGACTGCCTCGAACACGAGCCGCAGCTCTGCTTCCTGGACATCCGCATGCCGGGCATGTCCGGCCTGGAGGTCGGGCAACGCCTGTCGCAGCTCGCGGAGCCGCCCCAGGTCGTGTTCGTCACGGCCTATGGCGATCACGCGCTGTCGGCCTTCGAGGCGGGCGCGGTCGACTACGTGTTGAAGCCGGTCGAGGATGCAAGGCTGGAGCAATGCCTCCAGCGGCTGCGGCAGCGTCAGGCGCAGGACAGCGGAGCGGAGGACGGAGCGGACAGACACGCCGGGGCGCCCGGCAGTCCGGCGGCCTCCGCGATGCCCGCGGCCACGCTGGAATTGCTGCGCCAGCTGCTCCCCGCGCAGCGACCGACGATGCGCCCGATCCAGGCCAGCCAGGGTCGCGAGATCCAGCTGATCGCCCCCGACGACATCCTGTTCTTCCAGAGCGACAGCCGCTACACCCGCGTCGTGCATCGCGACGGCGAGGCCTGGATCCGCACCGCGCTCAAGGAGTTGCTCAGCGACCTCGATCCGGGCGTGTTCTGGCAGGTGCACCGCTCGGTGCTGGTCAACAGCCGCTTCATCACGAGCGCCACCCGCGTCGACGAGAACACGATGCAGCTCTCGCTGAAGGGCTGCGCGGAGAAGCTGCCGGTATCGCGGCAGTTCCAAGGCCTGTTCAAGGGTCAGTGATGCGGATCCGCTGCCCGCGAAGACGCATTCAGGCAGCGGCGCTGGCTGCCGTTGCCGCTGCGGTGTCGTTGCTCACGGTCGGCGCTGCACAGGCGCGCGTGACACGCATCGTCGTCGACGAGGTCACGCCGCTGACCGGAGCACAGCGCGGCTACGAGCAGCTCCGCGGCCGCGCGTTCGGCGAGCTCGATCCGAAGGACAGCCACAACGCGGTGATCACGGATCTGACGCTTGGCGCCGAGGCCGACGGCCTCGTCCGCTATGAGACGAACTGGGTGATCACCCGGCCGGTCGACCGCGCGCGCGCCAGCGGCTTCCTGTGGCACGACGTGCCCAACCGCGGCGGCGAGGTGCGCCTGCAATCCGGCGAGTTCGCGGCGGGCGACATCGGCCTGCGCAGCGGCTGGCAGGCCGACAACGCGGGCAACACCGGCGTGCCGCGCACGCGGCCCGAGGCGGCTGTCAACCACTACGTCCGCGTGCCCATCGCGCGCGTCGACGGCAAGCCGGTGACCGGCCCGGTGATGGCGCGCATCGTCAATCGCAGCGGACCGGACTCGCAGCCGCTGATGGTGCAGGGCAATCCGATGCCTTACCTGCCGGTCTCGTTGGACACGACCCGCGCAGCCTTGACGGTCCACACCAAGGAAACCGTCGACGGCCGCATCACGACGGCCGGCACTGTCGATCCGAAGGATTGGGCTTTCGCCCGCTGCGACCGCGGACAGCCCTTCCCCGGCGCGCCCATCGACATCGATCCGTCGCACGCGCCGTCCAACCTGCCGATCCATGTCTGCCTGCGCGGCGGTTTCGACGCGGACAAGGTCTATCAGCTCGTCTATACGGCGGGCAACGCCTACGTGCTCGGCGTCGGCATGGCCGCGTTCCGCGACGTCGGCGCGTTCTTCCGGTACGCGAAAGCCGATGACACCGGCACGCCCAATCCCATCGCCGGCCAAGTGCGCGGCAGCGCGATCCGGGGCGTCTCGCAATCGGGGAACATGGTCCGGCAGTTCCTGTTCATGGGTTTGAACCAGGACGAGGCCGACCGCCAGGTCCACGACGGCGCCTGGGCCATCATCGCGGGCCGCCGCGTCGCGGCGAATGCGCGCTGGGCTCAGCCGGACGGCGTGCTGGAACTCTTCCAGATGGGCAGCGAAGGCCCGCAGTGGTGGGTCGACTGGGCCGACAAGGCGCGAGGCCTGCCCGCGAAGGGATTGCTGACCCGCTGCACCGCGAGCAGGACCTGCCCCAAGGTGTTCGAGCACTTCGGTGCCGCCGAGGTCTATGCGCTGAAGCTGTCGCTGGCGTGGGTGGGATCTTCGGCGGACGTCGACATCCCGCTCGCGCCGAACGTGCGTCGCTACTACGTCGCCGGCAGCCCGCATGGCGGCGGCCCGGGCGGGTTCCGACACGAGGCGGAGCGCACGTCGTTCAGTTGTCCCGGCAACAATTTCGGGCAGGCGACGCTCGCGCCGAATCCGCTGCCGCACCGCGAACTGAGCAACGTGCTCAGCGCAGCGATGCGCGATTGGGTGCTGAAGGGCACGTCCCCGCCGCCGAGTCGCTATCCGACGCTGGCGCGTCGCGAACTCGTCGATCCGACGCGTGAGGCGATGGGCTTCCCACGCGGCGTGCCGGGCGTTCCGGAGCGCGTGTTCCTGCCGGAGAACTTCGTCTTCCCGGTGTTCGATTACGACTGGGGGCCAGGTTTTGACCGCCTCGAAGCTTCGGGCGTGCCGGATCAGATCCCGCCGAAGATCAGGCGCGTGCTGCCGGCGAAGGTCCCGCGCGTGGACAGCGACGGCAACGAGATCGGCGGCGTGCCGACCGTGCTGTCGATGGCGCCGCTGGGCACCTACCTCGGCTGGAACATCACCGCCGACGGCATCCACGCCGGGCAGGTCTGCAACTACGCCGGCGGCTATGTGCCGTTCGCGCGGACGCGCGCGGAGCGCGAGGCCAGCGGAGATCCGCGTCGCTCACTGGAGGAGCGCTACAAGGACCGCGAGGGGTACCTTGCAGCAGTCCGGAGCGCTGCCGATCGCGCGGTGCAGCAGGGCTTCCTGCTGCCGGAGGACCGGGCAAGGCTTCTTGAAGAGGCAGCATCGAGTGACGTGCTGAGATAGCCCTCACCCCCCGCCCTCTCCCGCAGTGCGGGAGAGGGAGCCTCAGGAGACCGAGCGCCTGGCGAAGAGGTCGGACCCGTTCAGCGCATCGCCGTTGCTGGCGGCGCCTCGGCATCGATCCCGCCCGCCAGCGCCTTGTAGACGCCGACCAGCGAGGTCGCTGCCGCCGTCTGCGATTGCGCCAGCTGGTTGCGCGCGGTCAGCAGTTCACGCTCGGCGTCCAGGACGGCGAGGAAGTCGCTGATGCCGACCTTGAAGCGCTCACGCGCGATGTTGGCCGCACGCTCCGCCGAGACCGCCGCATCGAACAGCGCCTGCGCCTGCTGCTGGCTGCGGTTGTAGGTCACCAGCGCGCCTTCGGTCTCCTCCAGCGCCGCGAGCACGGTGCGCTCGTAGCTGATGAAGGCCGCCTCGTTGCGGGCGTCCGCCGCCGCGATCTGCGCGCGGATGCGGCCGAAGTCGATCAGGTTCCACACCAGCTGCGCGCCGAGGTTGTAGGCGTACGCCGGACCATCGCCCAGGTCGCCGATGCGCGACGCGTTCTGGCCGATCGTGCCGCCCAGCGTGATCCGCGGGAACATCGACGAGCGCGCCACGCCGACGCGCGCCGCGGCCGCGGCCGCCTGCGCTTCGGCTGCGCGGACGTCCGGACGACGACGCAGCAGATCCTCCGGCGTGCCGATGCGGTCCAGCGCGATCGTCTTCAGACCCGGCAGCGGCTTGACGTCGGCCAGCTCCACGTCGAGCGCCGTCGGCGGTTGGCCCGTCAGCACCGCCAGGCGGTAGCGCGTGCGCGCCAGCGCCATCTCCAGCGAAGGAATCGTGGCCGCGGTGCTCTGCACCAGCGCGCGGGCGCGCTCGGTGTCGAAGCCGGTGCCGCGGCCCGCTTCCTGGCGACCCGCCACCAGCTTCAGCGCGCCCTGCTGCGTCTCCAGCGATTGCTGGGCCACGCGCAGCTGCTCCTGCAGGCCGCGCAGCTCGAAGTAGTTGCGCGCCACTTCCGCCGCGACGCTGACCTGCGCCGAACGCAGGCCCGCTTCGCCCGCCAGCAGCTCGGCCGCGGTGGCACGGCGCTCGTCGGACAGGCGGCCGAACAGGTCCGCCTCCCAGCGCACGTCGAAGCCGACCGAGAACGCGTTGCTGCTCTGCGGATTGCCCTGGTAGTCCGGCGCGCGGGCGCGGCCGGCGCCGGCCGTCAGGTCGACGGTCGGGAACAGCTGCGCATCGGCGAAACGCGACAGCGCCCGGGCCTCGCGCAGGTTGGCCGACGCGATGCGCAGGTCCGTGTTGGCCTGCAGCGCGCGGTTCACCAGCGAGTCCAGCCCGCTGTCGTTGAAGCCCTGCCAGAAGCGACCCACCGGCGCCTGCGCCAGGGTGGCGCTGTCGCCCTGCGGCGCGTTGGCGAAGCCATTCGCCAGAGGCACTTCAGACTTCTTCGGCGCCGGGGCTGTCGAGCAGCCCGTGAGCGCCACCGTGGCGGCCGCCGCGGCGGCCATCAGAGAGACTCGGAAGAACATCATGCGCCCCCCTTGGCCGGGTTGCCCTTGGGCGTATCGGCGTCGTCGACGCCCGGATGGAACGGATGGGCGGCGGCATCGATCTGATGACGCAGCTCGACCGCATGAGCCCGCTTCTTCTCCGTGCTCTTGCGCAGCAGCGCGTAGAACACCGGCGTCAGGAAGATGCCGAACAGCGTCACCCCGACCATGCCCGAGAACACCGCGATGCCCATCGCACGACGCATCTCGCTGCCGGCGCCTGAACCCAGGATCAGCGGGATCACGCCCGCGCAGAACGCGATCGAGGTCATCAGGATCGGGCGCAGCCGCATGCGGCAGGCGTGGATGATGGCGTCGTGCAGCGCTTCGCCGCGCTCCTCGAGTTCCTTGGCGAACTCGACGATCAGGATCGCGTTCTTGCACGCCAGCCCGACCAGCACCACCAGCGCCACCTGCGAGAAGATGTTGAGGTCCCCGGCCTGCGCGAACGGCGGGAAGTGCGACAGCCACACGCCGAAGAGCGCGGACAGGATGCACATCGGCACGATCAGGATGATGGCCAGCGGCAGCGACCAGCTTTCATACTGGGCCGCGAGGACCAGCACCACCAGCAGCACCGAGATCGCCAGCACCGCGCCCAGCGTCGGGATCGAGAAGCCGCCGACCTTGATGTCGCGGGTCAGCCGGTCCTGGTAGGTCAGCTCCGTCCACTCGTAGGTCATGCCGCGCGGCAGGTTCTTCAGGCGCTGCTCGATCTCCGCCTCAGCCTGGCCGCTGGAGAAGCCGGGCTTGGCCGCGCCGTTGATGTCCGCGCTCGGGAAGCCGTTGTAGCGCGTCACGCGCGTCGGTCCGAAGGTCGGATCGACGTTCATCAGCGCGCCCAGCGGCACCATCTCGTTCTTCTCGTTGCGCGTCTTCAGGTCGGTGATGCTGCCGGCGTTGGAACGGAAGGGCGCGTCCGCCTGCACGATGACCTGGTAGGTCTTGCCGAAGCGGCTGAAGTCGTTGACGTACAGCGAGCCGAGGTTGATCTGCAGCGTGTCGTAGATGTCCTGCAACTTCACGCCCATCTGCTTGGCCTTCACCCGGTCGACGTGGGCGAAGAGCTGCGGGACGTTGATGTCGTAGGTCGAGTACGGCGTGCCGATGCCGCTCTTCGGGTCGCCGTAGATCGGACCCAGCGTGCCCCAGACGGCGCCGTACAGCGCCTGCTCGCCGAGGCCGGAGCGGTCCTGCACCTGCACCTTGAAGCCGCCCGCGTTGCCCAGGCCGTCCACCGCCGGCGGCGGCACGACGAACATGCGCGCGCCCTGGATCTGCTGGATCGCGCCGTTGACCTTGCCCAGGATCGCGTCCTTGGACTTGTCGGCGGAGGTCCGGTTCTCGAATTCGTCCAGGCCGAAGAACACGATGCCTTCGTTGGGCGCGGCCGAGAAGCCGGCGATCGACAGGCCCGGGAAGGCGATCGAGTCCCGGATGCCGGGCACCTTCAGCGCGATGTCGCTCATGCGCCGGATGACCTCTTCGGTGCGGTCCAGCGTGGCGCCGGCCGGCAGCTGCGCAATGCCGATCAGGTACTGCTTGTCCGGCGCCGGCACGAAGCCCGACGGGATGCGCGTGAACAGCAGGGCGGTCAGGCCCAGCAGGATCGCGTAGACGACCAGCGCGCCGCCCTTGCGCTTCAGGATGCCGGTGACGCCGCGGCTGTAGCCTTCGCTGCGGCGCTGGAAGAAGCAGTTGAACCAGTGGAAGAACCGGCCGAACAGCTTGTCCATCCCCTTCATGATCGGGTCCTTGGGCGCGTCGTGGGGACGCAGCAGCAAGGCCGCCATGGCGGGCGACAGGGTCAGCGAGTTGAACGCCGAGATCACCGTCGAGATCGCGATCGTGACCGCGAACTGGCGATAGAACTGGCCCGACAGGCCCGGCACGAAGGTCAGCGGGATGAACACCGCGCACAGCACCAGCGCGATCGCGATGATGGGCCCGGAGACCTCCTGCATCGCCTTGATCGTCGCGGCATGCGGCGTGAGGCCGTCCTCGAGGTTGCGCTCGACGTTCTCGACGACCACGATCGCATCGTCGACCACGATGCCGATGGCGAGCACCAGCCCGAACAGCGTCAGCGTGTTGATCGAGTAGCCCAGCAGCAGCAGGACTGCGAAGGTACCCACGATGGACACCGGCACCGCCAGCAGCGGGATGATGGACGCGCGCCAGGTCTGCAGGAAGATGATCACGACCAGCACGACCAGCAGCACGGCCTCGATCAGGGTGTGGATCACCTTCTCGATGGACGTGGCGACGAAGCGCGTCGGGTCGTAGACGATGTCGTAGCTGACGCCGGCCGGGAAGCTGGCCTTCAGGCGCTCCATCGTCGCGCGCACATCCTTGGAGATGTTCAGCGCGTTGGACTGCGGGGCCTGGAAGATGCCGATACCGACCGCTTCCTTGTTGTTCAGCAGGCTGCGCAGCGCGTAGGTGCCGGGGCCCATCTCGACGCGGCCCACGTCTCGCACGCGGACCAGGCCGCCGGTGGCGGTGTCGGTGCGGATGATGACGTCGGCGAATTCCTCCTCGGTGACGAGGCGGCCCTGCGTGTTGATCTGCAGCTGGAAGTCGGTGCCCTTGGGCGCCGGCGGGGCGCCGACGACACCGGCCGCCACCTGCGTGTTCTGTTCACGGATGGCGTTGGTGACGTCGGAGGCGGTCAGGCCGCGACCGGCCAGCTTGGCCGGATCCAGCCAGATGCGCATCGCGTAGTCGCCGGAGCCGAAGACCTGCACCGAGCCCATGCCCTGCACGCGCAGCAGCTCGTCGCGGACCTGCAGCTGCGCGTAGTTGCGCAGGTACAGCGCGTCGCGGCTGTTGTCCGGGCTGACCATGTGGACGACCATGGTCAGGTTGGGACTGGACTTCTCGGTCGTCACGCCGATCTGCCGGACGATGTCGGGCAGGCGTGGCAGCGCGCGGTTGATCCGGTTCTGGACCGCCGTTTCCGCGGCTTCCGGGTTGGTGCCGATCTTGAAGGTGACCGTCAGCGTCATGCCGCCGTCGGCGGTGGCCTGGCTGTCGAAGTACAGGACGTTTTCCAGCCCGTTGATCTGTTCCTCGAGCGGCGTGGCCACCGTCTCGGAGATCACGCGCGGGTTGGCGCCGGGGAACTGGGCGCGCACGACGACCTGCGGCGGCGCGACCTCGGGGTACTCGGAGATGGGCAGCCGGAAGATCGCCAGCAGGCCCACCAGGAAGATGAAGATCGAGAGGACCGACGCGAAGCGCGGCCGCTCGATGAAGAAGCGTGAGATATCCATGGACGGCCTCGCGTCGGGTTACTTCGACGACGCGGCAGGAGCGGCGGGGGCGGCGCCTTGCGGCGCGGCGACGGGGCGTCCCTTGTCGTCGAGCTTGGCCTGCTGCGGCGTGACCGGCGCGCCGGGCATCACGTGCTGGAGGCCGTCGATGATCACGAGCTCGCCGGGCTTGACGCCCTGGACCACGCGGTAGCCGTCGAACAGCGCGCCGGCCTGGACCGGACGGGGCGCCACGATGTTGTTGGGGCCGACGACCATGACGACCTTGTTGGCCTGGTCGGTGCCGATGGCGCGGTCGGGGATCAGGGTGGCGGTGTAGGAGCCGCTGCCTTCCAGCCGGACGCGTGCGAACAGGCCCGGGGTGAAGAGCCCGTCCTTGTTGTCGAAGACGGCGCGGCCGCGGATGGTGGCGGTGGCCGGATTCAGGCGGTTGTCGACGAAGTCCATGCGGCCCTCGTGCGGGTAGCCCTGCTCGTTGGCCAGGCCGAGACGGATCTTGGGCGCCTGCTCGCGCTTGGCGCCGCCGGCGCGGGCGGCGGCGGCGTACTTCAGGAAGGTCGCCTCGCTGGCGTCGAAGTAGGCGTAGACCTTGTCGCTGGAGACGACCGTGGTCAGCACCGGCTCGCCGATGTTGACGAGGTTGCCGGGCGTCACGTTGGCGCGCGAGCTGCGGCCGGTGACCGGGGCGCGGACCTGGGTGAACTCGACGTTCAGCTTGGCCTGCGTCACGGCGGCTTCGGCGGCGCGGATGTTGGCCTCGTTGTTGCGGACGGCGGCCTTCAGCTGGTCGATCTCCTGCTGGCTGACGCCCTGGATGGCGACGAGCTTCTCGGCGCGGCCCAGGTCGGACTTGCTCAGTTCGGCGGCGGTGCGGGCGGCGGCGGCCTGGGCCTCGGCGCGGGCGACTTCGGCCTGGAACGGCCGCGGATCGATGGTGAAGAGCGGGTCGCCCTTCTTGACGATCTGGCCTTCGCGGAAGTGGACCTTGTCGAGTGTTCCGGCGACACGGGCGCGGATCTCGACGGTGTCGGGCGCCTCCAGGCGGCCGGTGAATTCATCGAAGTCCTGGACTTCGCGCGAGATCGCCGGGGCGACCGTCACGGGCGGGGGGCCGCCATGGTGCTGTTGTTGTTGATCCTGTTGTCCACAGGCGGTCAGCAGCAGCGCCACCAAGGCACCGGCGACGGCGTTGCGATTGAAAGAAGGTCCAGCCATGCATCACTCCCGAAAACGCCCACGGCATCTGTTGCACCGCAGCGTGCGGCGGAATGTACGCGGTACATGAAAACGCTTCCAGTGCCTCAGGCAATACCTGTCCCTTTGCGGGAGGGCTTCTTGGAAACGATTGACTGCCTGGGCAAGGTTGTGAGCAAGTCTCGTCGGAGACACTGCCGGAAAACGTCAGCAGGAGGGGGGTTCGGAGGATTGGGCAAGGACGCCGGACCGACCCAGTTTGGTGCTTCGGTTCTCCCTCCATGCCTTCGCCCGCCGCGGGACGCGGGAACAAAAAACCCGGGCAGTGCCCGGGTTCTTCATGGCGGGTCCGTGAGGACCCTGGTGGGGCGCTCAATGCACGCCGTGCATCAGCTTCTTCATCAGCGGGCTGAGCAGCATCAGCAGCACGCCGGCGCCCGCGGGGACGATGGTGAAGATGAGGAAGAAGGTCGACATCGAGTAGGTCGACGAGATGGCGTCGATGTACGAGCCCGTCATGCCGGCGATCTTGTTGGCGATCGCGGCGTTGACGAACCAGACGCCGAACATCAGGCCCAGCAGGCGCGCCGGCGCCAGCTTGGAGATGTAGGACAGGCCGACCGGCGACAGGCACAGCTCGCCCATCGTGTGCAGCAGGTAGGCCAGCGTCAGGAAGATCATGCTGACCTGCGCCGTCTTCGCGCCGGCCGGGATGCCCGACGCGCCGTAGGACAGCGCCGCGAAGCCCAGGCCCAGCAGCACCAGGCCGACACCGAATTTGACCGGACCGCTCGGGTTCCAGCGACGCTCCCACATCTTGCTGAACATCGGCGCCAGGATCACCAGGAAGAAGGAGTTCAGCACCCCGAACCAGGTGGCTGGAATCTCCGATTGCTCCAGCGCGAATTCGCGGCCCAGCATCCACAGCGACAGGCCCCAGATCACCGCCAGTGCCAGCGCCAGCAGCGCGTTGGAGGCCTTGTAGAGGCCCTCGGTGCTGCGGCCCAGCTTGATCAGCAGCCAGCTCAGGATCGCCACCGGGATCAGCGTCATCAGCGAGTTGACGATCTTGAAGATCAAGCCGCTCGTGCCGACCAGCGCGCGGTCGGTGTAGTCCGCCGCGAAGATGGTCATCGATCCGCCGGCCTGCTCGAAGGCGAACCAGAAGAAGATCGTGAAGAAGGAGAACACGCCGATCGCGATCAGGCGGTCGCGCACGATGTGGGCGGGCGTGTCGTCCAGCGGCTCGCTCGTGTTCACGACCGGCGCGTTCTTGCCCGGCGCACCGCCGATGTCGCCGAAGATGCCTTGCGCCAGCCAGAACTGCAGCGCGCCCAGGATCATGAAGACCGCCGCCAGGCCGAAGCCGTAGTGCCAGCCGATCTTCTCGCCGATGTAGCCGCACAGCGAGATGCCGAAGAAGGCACCGGCGTTCACGCCCATGTAGAACAGCGTGTAGCCGCCGTCACGCTGGCCTTCGTTGTCCTTGTTGTAGAGCTGGCCCACGATCGCCGAGATGTTCGGCTTGAACAGGCCCGTGCCCAGGATCACCAGACCCAGGCCGACGTAGAAGGTCGCCTTGCTGTCGAAGAACAGCGCGATGTGGCCGGCCGCGATGATGAAGCCGCCCAGCACCACCGAACGCCGCGTGCCGAGGAAGCGGTCGGCGATGTAGCCGCCGATGATCGGCGTCAGGTACACCAGCATGGTGTACGTGCCGTAGAGGCTCGTCGCCTCTTCGCGCGTCCAGCCCCAACCGCCCTTGGCGGCCTCGGAGATCAGGTACAGCACGAGCAGGGCCCGCATGCCGTAGTAGGAGAACCGTTCCCACATTTCGGTGAAGAACAGGACGAACAGGCTGTTGGGCTGGCCGAGGATGGTCTGCCGCGCTCCGGGAGTTTGAATTGTGTTCAAACGACGCTCCGTGATCGATCGCTGGTGGATCGCTGAGGAATCAATGACCCGGCGCTCCGGGTCACGGGAAACCGCGTTCCAGGGATCAGAACGCGTTTGCCGCTGGTCCAGGCCCCGGATCGCTCCGATCCCTCGGGGCCCGCCAGCGGCAGGCGGCGCCATTGTCAGCGAAAGGTCAGCGTGAACCGGTCCGTCGGCATTAGGGCTCACCCTAGGTGCGCCACCCCGTCCCAGGGCCGTCCGCACACGACGACGGCAGCCTCGGACGCCGCGTTCACGGGCGTTCTTCGCGCAGCAGCCGCAGGCCGTTGAGCACCACCAGCAGGCTCGCGCCCGCGTCGGCCAGCACCGCCAGCCACAAGGAGCCGATGCCCGCCAGCGTGAGCGCCGCCACGATCGCCTTCAGGCCCAGCGCCACGACGATGTTCTGCTTCAACACCGTCGCCACGCGCTCGGACAGGTCGATCAGCTCCGGGAGCTTGCGCAGGTCGTCCTGCATCAGCGCGATGTCGGCGGTCTCCAGCGCGGTGGCGCTGCCGGCCGCGCCCATCGCGATCGCGATGTCCGCGCGCGCCAGCGCCGGCGCGTCGTTCACGCCGTCGCCGATCATCGCGACGGGGCCTTGCTCGTCGGCGAGCCTGGCGATCGCGTCGAGCTTGTCCTGCGGCAGCAGCGGCGCGCGCACCGCGTCCTCCGGCAGGCCGAGCCGGCCCGCCATCGCGACGGCACTCGCGCGCTGGTCGCCGCTGAGCATCGTCAGCGCCAGGCCGCGCGCGCGCAGCGCCTTCAGCAACTCGGCGGCTTCGGGACTCGGCGTGTCCGAGAGCGCCAGCAGCGCCAGCGTCTGCGCGCCGCGCATCAGCCAGACCAGCGTGTGGCCCTGCGACTGCAGCGCACGCGCGGCTTTGCGGGCCTCGTCGTCGACGGCCCCGCGCTGCTCGGCCAGCCGTTCATTGCCGAGCGCGAAGTCGGCGCCGTCCAGCTGCGCGGTCAGGCCCAGGCCGGGGAGGTTCTGCAGGTGATCGACAGGCTCCAGCATCGTTCCCAGGCGCTCCGCATGCGCCGCGACGATGGCCTGCGCCAGCGGGTGCGTGCTGCCGGCGTCCAGCCGCGCCGCCAGGTGCAGCGCCTGGTCGGCGTTGACTGACGGGTAGAGCGGCTGCACGGCCGCCAGTTGCGGCTTGCCCTCGGTGAGCGTGCCGGTCTTGTCGAAGGCCAGCGTCTTCAATTGCCGGGCGCGTTCCAGGTACAGACCGCCCTTGATCAGGATGCCGCGCCGCGCGGCCGAGGCCAGGCCGCTGACGACGGTCACCGGCGTGGAGATCACCAGCGCGCAGGGGCAGGCGATCACGAGCAGCACCAGGCCCTTGTAGATCCAGTCGCTCCAGGGTCCGAGGCCCAGCAGCGGCGGCAGCACCGCGAGCGCCACCGCCACCAGCACGACCGCCGGCGTGTAGACGCGGGCGAAGCGGTCGATGAAGGCCTGCGTCGGCGCGCGTTGCGACTGCGCCTGCTGCACGGCCGAGGCCATGCGGTCCAGCAGCGTGTGGCCCTTGCCGGCGGTGACGCTCATCTCCAGCAGGCCGTCGCCGTTGATGCTGCCGGCCAGCAGCGCGTCGCCGGGCGCCTTGTCGACCGGCATCGCCTCGCCGGTCAGCGCGGCCTCGTTCAAGCTGGAACGGCCCGTGAGCAGGCGGCCGTCGAGCGGCACGCGCTCGCCCGGCGGGACGCGGACGGTCGCGCCGATCGCCACATCGGCCGCGGGCACCGACGTCCAGCGGCCGTCGGCGCCCTGCACCTGCGCGCTCTCCGGCGCCAGCTGCGTCAGCGCGCGGATCGCGTCGCGGGCGCGGGCCAGGCTCAGGCTCTCCATCATCTCGGACAGGCCGAACAGCCACACCACCATCGCCGCCTCCGGCCACTGGCCGAGCACGATCGCGCCGATCACCGCCAGGCTCATCAGCAGGTGGATGTTGAGCGTCACGCTCTTCAGCGCGATCCAGCCCTTGCGCAGCGTCGGCAGGCCGCCGAGCAGCATCGTCGCGACGGACAGCGCGATCACCACGGGCCCGGATTCGTCGAAGCCGGAGAACGCCAGCGTCTCCGCCGCGATCGCCGCAACACCGGCGATCGCCATGCGCGCCTTGAGGCTGGCCGAGAGCGCCGGCGGCGGCGCGGGTGGCGGGGCCTCCGCTTCGATGGGTTCGGCGCTCATGCCGGCCGCGTTGATCGCGGCGCGCAGCGGCGCGTCGTCGGGCAGCCGGTGATGGACGTCGAGCAGGCGGTTGATCAGGTCGAACTCCAGCGCGACCACGCCGTCCTTCCCCTGCAGCTGCTTGCGCAGCAGGCCTTCCTCGGTCGGGCAATCCATGCCGGCGATGAAGTAGCGCTGGCGGGTCGTGCCGGCGAGGGCCTCGGCGGTCGGGGCCGGGACCTGCTGCACCGGCGCGGCGCAACACGCGTCGTGTCCGTGGTGATGGTGCCCGTGGTCATGGGCATGAGCATGCGCATGGCCATGGGCATGGGCATGGGCGTGCGGGTGATCGTGTTCCTGATGTGCCATGGGGGTGGATTGGATAGTCTGTAGCCGCTCCAAGGTCAAGCGGCTATCCTGACCGACATGCGAATCGGCGAACTGAGCAAATCCACCGGCGTGGACATCGAGACCATCCGCTTCTACGAGAAGAGCGGCCTGCTGCCCCCGCCCGCGCGCAGCGACAACGGTTACCGGGACTACGCCCACGCGCACCTGGAACGCCTGGCCTTCATCCGGCATTGCCGGGCGCTGGACATGTCGCTGGCGGACGTCACCCTGCTGCTGAACAGCCTGGAGACCCGCGATCCCGAGGAACTCGTGAAAGTCGACGTGCTGGTGGCCTCGCAACTCGGCAAGGTCCGCGCCCGGCTGCAGAGCATGCGGGCGCTCGAGGCGCAGCTGGTCGCGCTGCAGAAGCGCTGCGACGCGGACCATGACCACCACGCCTGCGGCATCCTCGAAGAGCTCGTCTCCGCGGCGCACGGCGAGGCCTGCGCCTGCCATCCCGATCCGCAGGGGCAGGCGGGGCACGCGGTGCCCCCTTCACGCATCCGGGCGGGCTGAGCGCCGGCGAGCGTCTCAGGTCGTCATCGGCAGCGCCGCCTGCACGAGCCGCTCCCGCAGCCGCGGCACCGCGAAGTCGATGAAGGCCCGCAGCTTCAGCGGCAGACGGCTCTGGCTGCGCGGCGCATACACGAGATGCACCGGCCGCGGCGCGGCCTCGAAGTCCTCGAGCACCAGGCGCAGGCGCCCCGCGCGCACATCGTCGTTCACCTGGTACGACAACACCCGCGCGAGACCCGCGCCGGAACGGGCCGCATCGATGGCGGCGTCGATCGTCGTCACGCTCAGCCGTGATCGGAACGACCCGGTGACCGCCACGCCGTCCTGCCGGAACGGCCAGGCGCCGTCGCTGGACACGCTCCCGAAGGACACGACGCGATGGCGCCGCAGATCGTCAGGCGTCTGCGGCGTCCCGTGGCGCGCGAGGTAGGCGGGCGACGCGCAGAGCACGTGCCGGCATTCGCCGAGCCGCGTGGCCACGAGACGGCTGTCCGGCAGCTCGCCGATGCGCAGCGCGACATCGATCTGGTCGTCGAGGAAATGCGTGACCCGGTCGGTGAACTTGAGCTCGACGGCGATTTCGGGAAAGGCGTCCAGGAAGGCGATGACCGTCGGCAGCACGTGCAGGCGCCCGAACATCGTCGGCGCCGTCACGATCAGCTCGCCGCGCGGCTCGGTGTACTCGCCGGCGGCGGCCCGTTCGGCCTCGTTGAGCTGGTCGAGGATGGTCCGCGCCGCCTCCACGTACGAGCGTCCCGCATCGGTCAGGTCCAGGCCCTTGGCCGAGCGGATCAGCAGCGACGCGCGCAGATGCCTTTCCAGTTCGGCGACCTTGCGGCTCACGGTCGCCAGGGGCAGCCCGAGCCGCTGGCTCGCCTTCGACAGGCTGCCGGCATCCACGGCGGCGATGAGCATCGCCATTGCGTCGATTCGATCCATGAGCGTGCTCGCGACCCGGCGTTGGCCGCCAGGCCTTCCATATTTCTAGAGGGTTGCTCTCGATCGTAGCGACTTCCGCATCAATCCGGGAAGGCCGAGACTGCCTCCATGCCTTCCAAGGCGGGTCACCGACCCGGGGAGGGCGCCAAGGAAACCGTCATGAGCGCCACCAGCATCGACCGCGGCCAGATCGCCGCCATCCGCCACCGCACCGCGACCGTCCTGGGCCGGCAGGTGTTCTACCGCGAGGCCGGCGATCCGGCGGCCCCGACCCTGCTGCTGCTGCACGGCCTGCCGACCAGCAGCCGGATGTTCAACCCGCTGATCCCGCTGCTGGCCGACCGCTTCCACGTGATCGCGCCGGACTACATCGGCTTCGGCCACTCGGAGGCGCCCCGGCGCGAGGACTTCGCCTACACCTTCGATCATCTGGCGGCGCACGTGGCCGGCCTCGTCGACGCGCTCGAGCTGAGCGCGTACACGCTCTACATGCAGGACTACGGCGGCCCGATCGGCTTCCGGCTGTTCCAGCAGCGGCCGGAGCAGGTGAAGGGCTTCATCATCCAGAACGCCAATGCCTACGTGGACGGCGTGGGCGACGAAGCCAAGACGGTCTTCGGCCCGCTGTGGGCGGCGCGCACGCCGGAGAGCGAGGCGCCCGCGCGTCAGTTGGTCAGCATGGCCGGCACGAAGTGGCACTGGCTGGTCGGCGTGAAGGATCCGGAGCGGATCGACCCGGATCACTGGATCGTCGACCAGGCGCTGCTGGACCGGCCCGGCATGCAGGACGCCAATGTCGACCTGCTGGAGAACTACAAGACCAACGTCGCGCTGTATCCTGACTGGCAGGCGGCCTTCCGCCGCTACCGTCCGAAGACGCTCATCGTCTGGGGGAAGAACGATCCGATCTTCATCCCGCCCGGCGCCCGCGCCTACCTGAACGACCTGCCCGAGGCGAAGCTGGTCTGGCTGGACGGGGGTCACTTCGTGCTGGACGAGTTCGCGCCGCAGGTCGCGGCGGAGATCAAGGCCGTCTTCGGTTGAGGGCGGGACGCGCCGCGCGGCGCGTCAGCGCGGCATCGAGCGGGCGAATTCCTCCAACCGCCGGCGGAGCTCGTCCCGGACCTGCCGCAGCGCCGACGACAGCTGCGCGCGTCCGGGCACGATCAGGTGCAGGGGGGCCGGGTCGCCCCGCCAGTGCGGGTTGACGTGGACCAGACGGCTGGCGGCCAGTTCCTGGGCCACGTCCGGCCACGACTTGTAGGCGAGTCCCAGCCCCGCCAGCGCCCAGCGCTTGACGACCTCGCCGTCGTCGGCGACACGGCGCCCGGCGAGCGGCAGATCCACCGGCCGGCCGGCGATCTCGACCGGCCAGGCGGTCGGCACCTCGCCGGCAACGAGGTAGCGCAGCGCCTCGTGCCGCGCCATGTCCTCCGGCGACGCCGGCATTCCATGCAGTGCCAGGTAGTGCGGCGCCGCGACCAGCACCCGGCGGCAGTCCGGCAGCAGCGGCAGGGCGACCTGGGCGCCGCCCGTCGGTTGGCCGTAGCGGACCGCGGCATCGACCGGGCGCCGGAGCAGGTCCGTGAGCGGATCGCCGATCTGCAGGCGCAGCGTCAGGTCGGGATGGCGCTCCTGGAACTGCTCCAGCCACGGCAGCAGCACGTGGCGCCCCAGGTCCGACGGCACCGTCAGATGCAGCTCGCCGGAGAGCGCTTCGCGGCCGGCCAGCGCCTCGTCGCGGCCGTCGATCAGCGCCTGCAGCGCCGCCCGCGCATGCGGAAGGTAGCGCTGACCTTCACCGGACAGCCGCAGGCTGCGCGTGCTGCGCACGAACAGCGGAAAGCCCAACTGCGCCTCCATCCGCTTGAGCGCGGCGCTCGCGGCGGCCGGCGACCAGTCCAGCGTCTTCGCGGCGGCGGTCAGGTTGCCGAGATCGGCGATGCGCACCAGCAGTTCGAGGTCGGCGATCCGGGTCATTGTTCGATTTTCTTTGAAAAAGCTTAGCCAGCCAGCCGGTTCAATGGCGCCCGGCTTGATCCGAGACTGGGGACCATCAAACAACCTGGAACACGCCATGGCACACCCTGCTTCCACGACCGCGACCACGACCACGACGGCCACCACGCTCGCCCATGCGCCGGCAGGCACGACCTTCACTCCGGACACCGTCAGCGTCGTCATCGGCGGGACCTCCGGCATCGGCCGCGCGGTGGTCGACGCCTTGAGCGCTCGCCCCGGCCGGGTCATCGCGGCCGGTCTGACGACCGGCCTCGACGTCGCCGATCCGTCGGCCGTCGCCGCCTTCTTCGAATCGATCGGGCCGGTGGACCATGTCGTCTTCACCGCCGGCTCCCAGGCGCCGGGCGGGCCGGTGGCGTCGCTGGACCTCGATGCGGCCAAGGCGGCCTTCGACATCAAGTTCTGGGGCGCGATCGCGGTGGCGCGCGCGGCCGCAGGCCGGCTGCGTCCGGGCGGCACGCTGACCTTGACCTCCGGCTTCCTGGCGCGCCGCGCCGTCCCCGGCGCCTTCGTGAAGACCGCCATGAACGCCGCGCTGGAGGCCTCCGCGAAGCTGCTGGCGCGGGAGCTCGCGCCGCTGCGCGTGAACGTCGTCAGCCCGGGCCTGACCGACACCGAGGCCTATGCCGGCATGGCGCCGGAGGCGCGCGCAGCGATGCTTGCCAAGGCGGCCTCGACCCTGCCTGCCGGTCGGGCAGGACAGGTCCAGGACCTGGCAGCGGGATATCTCTTCCTCATCGACAACCCCTTCGTCACCGGCAGCGTCATCGACATCGACGGCGGCGCGCTGATCCAGTGAGGCCTTCGCGCGGCAGCGGCAAGCGCGCGGCGCACGCCGGGTCGCCCCCGACATTCCGTGACGGAGTGGGCGTCGGTCCTCCCCAGGAGGGCCGAGGAGCGTGCGGATGGTTCAGTCCGAGCAACGAACGGACGATGTAGAGTCCGGGCCGCCCGCGTTACAACTTCAAGACATGTCGAGCGCGGGCGGCCCACCCTCCGCTCTTCACGTCGCTCATGCGTGTCTGTTCACTGTCATCGGTCAAGAACCGCATCGTCCTCGGTCAGCCGCTCGCCTTCAGCGTGCGGGACACCGACCGGACGCTGCTGCTCGCGCGCGGGCAGGTGATCGCCGACCAGGCGCAGCTCGATGCGCTGATGCGGCGCGGCGCCCTGGTCGATGCGAACGAACTCGCCGAATCGGCGCGGCAGGCGGCCCCTGCGCCGACGCGCTCCGCCGCCTACCTCCGCGAGCGGCTGCCCGAGGAATGGGATCGCGGCCAGCAGGAGGTGCGCAACGCCCTGTCGGCCTCGCCGGAGCGCATGGCCGGCGCCCTGGACGGCGCCACGGCGCTGATGCTGACCCTGATCGACAGCTCGCCGGAGGTCGCACTCTCACAGGTGGTTCGACAACCTGAATCCACCAGCGGCCACTACGGCGTGACGCATTCCTTGCATGCGGCCACGGCCTGCCACGCGGCGGCCCGTTATCTGGGCTGGGGTCCGGACGACCAGCGTCGGGCCTTCCAGGCTGCGCTGACGATGAACCTGGGCATGCTGGACCTGCAGGCGCGGCTGTCCAGCCAGGTCTCGCCGCTGACGGCGATGCAGCGCGAGGCCATCAACGAACACCCGATCCGCAGCGTCGAGATGCTGAGCGCCGCCGGCATCGACGATCCGGACTGGCTGGACGCCGTGCTGCAGCATCATGAGACGCCCGACGGGCGCGGTTATCCGCATGGTGTCAGCGACGTCGGCGAACTGGCCGAGATGCTGCGCTACGCCGACGTCTACACCGCCCGCCTGAGCAGCCGGGCCAACCGGCCGGCGATGAGCGCGGCGCAGGCCGGGCGCGAGCTCCACCAGATGGCCGCGCAGAGCCCGCTGGCGGCGGCGCTGATCAAGTCCTTCGGCATCTTCCCGCCGGGCAGCCTGGTGCGGCTGGCCAGCGGCGAGGTCGGCCTGGTCGTGCGCAACGGCGACAAGGCGCACCGCCCGATGGTGTCGGCCTTGACGAACGCCAACGGCGAGCCGCGCCACACCCCGGTGCTGCGCGACAGCAGCCGCGACGACCACGCCGTGGTCGCCCTGCTGCCCGCGCACGGTTCACCGATCCGCCTGTCCGACGAGCGCATCGCAGCGCTGATCGCCAGCGCCTGAGGCGCCCGGCGGGTGGCGCGAGGCGCCTCCGCAAAGGCTTGCAGCTGATTCACCTCGATGCATCAGACTGGCGAGGATCCACCTCTCTTTCGGTAGACCCGACCCGCGTCCCCGGCGCGCAGACTCCGCCGTTTTCGGACATGGGGGATGCATGTGGGTCAAGGGGTCGAACTGAAATCGGGGCGCTGGCGCGCCATGGTGGCGACGGATCGCGGCGGTCGTCTGCGCTGGCTGGGGGAGATCGGGCCGGGCGGTCGCGCACCTTGGTTGCGGCCGCTGCTGATCGAACGGGGCAGACTGGTCGGCGGCGGCGCGGTGAGACTGGGCGCCCCGACCGGGATGCCCGAGGACATGGCGCGGCTGGTCCCGGACCCGGCCACCTTCGACGAACCCTGGCGCATCACGCACCAGGCGCCCGATGCAATCACGCTGATGCTGCATCCCTGCAGCCCGTCGCCGGGCACCTGGGGTTTCCAGGCGAGCCAGACGCTGCGCCTGGACGAGCATCGGCTGGACTGGACCCTGTCGGTGCGCAACCTGAGCCGCATGCCGATGCCGGCTCGACTGGGATGGCTGCTGAACTTCCCGGAGGACTTCGCCGATGCCGCGTGGCTCGACGAGACGCTGGACACGGTGAGGCTGGTCGGCCGCGATCATGTGGAGCGCCGCGATCCCTGGTGCGGCATCGCCTCGCTGAGCGGCGCCGGCGGGCGCATCGTGCTGCTGCGCGGGGAAGCCCCGCTGGACACGCTGAGCTTCGAGCGCCACCCGACGCGGACCTCGGTGCAGGTCCGCCTGCTGACGCCGGACACGCCGCGGCTGCTGTCGCTGGCGCGGGGCGAGGAGCTGACGCTGCGGCTGTCGATCGACCTGCTGGAGCCGAGGACGCCACCGCTGCCGCGCGTGCCGCCGGACAACCCTGCGGGGTCTCCGATCCTCTGAATGCCCCGAGCGTCGAGCGTCGAGGGGCGATGGGCGATGGGCGATGGGCGATGGGCGAGGCGGGGCCGGCAGGCGCCCCAAGGCGCGCGGGCGGCCAGGGCGCGCGGGGAGGCGCCGCCTATACTGCCGCGCGCCGCTCCTGCGGCCTCCCCCATGCCGACGCTGCCCTCCCTCGCCGCCTTCCGGCCCTATCTGCGCGACGCCTTGCGCGACGATCTCGTCGCCGCCGTGGTGGTCAGCGTCCTCCTGATCCCGCAGAGCCTGGCCTACGCCATGCTCGCCGGCCTGCCGCCGCAGGTGGGCCTCTATGCGAGCCTGCTGCCGCCCCTGTTCTACGCGGCGCTGGGCTCCAGCCCCTTCCTCAACATCGGCCCGGTCGCGGTGCTGGCGCTGATGATCATGCAGACGCTGCAGCTCGCACCCGCCGGCGTCAGCCCGAGCGAGGCCGCGCTGGTGCTGTCCGCCGAGGTCGGCCTGTTCCTCGGCGCGGCGGCGCTGCTGCGGCTGCACGCCCTGGCCGCGCTGCTCTCGGTGCCGGTGCTGCACGGCTTCGAATCGGGCGCGACGATCGCCATCGCCGCGAGTCAGCTGCCCGTGCTGATCGGCTCGGCGGCGACCGGCGGCACGCTGCCGGATCTCTGGCGCTCGCTCTCGGCGCACGACTTCGACTGGCGCGGCGTCGCGGCGCTGTTCGGCGCCGTGTCGCTGCTGGCGCTGATCGCCGTGCGGCGCCTGCCCAAGGGCTTCCTCTCGCGGATCGCACCGCTCGCCGTGCTGCTCATCGGCATCGGCGTCGCGTGGGGCTGGGATCCGCAGGGCCTGCCGCGCGTCGGCGAGTTGCCGCCGCTGGCGCTGGTCTTCACGCTGCCGCGGCTGGACGCCGACCTCTGGGTGGCCATGCTGCCCGGCGCGGCGCTGATCGGCCTGCTCGGCTACGTGTCCAGCCTGGCCGTGGCCGAATCGCTCGCGCGGCGCGTCGGCCAGCGTGTCGACGCCCGGCGGGAGTTGATGGGCCTGTCCGTCGCCAATCTGGCGGCGGCGCTCTCGGGCGGCATGCCGGCCGCCGCAAGCTTCTCGCGCAGCGTGCTGATGAGCGACGCCGGCAGCCGCACGCGCATGACAGGCGTCTTCGTCGCCGCGCTGATGGGCCTCGTGCTGCTGACGGTCTCGCCGCTGCTGGCCTGGGTGCCCAAGCCGGTGCTGGCGGCCAGCATCATGGTCGCGGTGCTGTCCGGGCTGAAGTTCGGTCCCTACGCCGATGCCTGGCGCTACGACCGCGCCGAAGCCCTGCTGATGACGGCGGTGACGCTGCTGGTGATCTTCGCCGGCATCACCGCGGCACTGGGGCTGGGCGTGGCCAGTGCGATCGCGCTGCTGCTGCAGCGCAGCGCCCGGCCGCACGTCGCGCTGATCGGCCGCATCCCGGGGACCGAGCACTACCGCAACGTCGAGCGCCACCATGTCGAGCTCGACCCGCAAGTCCTCGGGCTGCGCATCGACGAAAGCCTGCTCTTCCTCAACGGTCGCAGCCTGGCCGACGTCGTCCAGGCCCACCTCGACACCCACCCGACCACGCGGCGCGTGCTGCTGCAGATGTCGCCGGTGAACAGCATCGACTTCAGCGGCCTCAGCGCGCTGAAGGAGCTGCACGAGGCGCTCGAGCGCCAGGACCGGCGCCTGGACCTCAGCGAGGTCAAGGGGCCGGTGCTCGACCGGCTCAAGGCCAGCCAGTGGGAGTCTTGGTTCCGCGGGAAGATGTACCTGTCCCACCATCTGGGGATGAGGGACACGGACTGACGTTCAATGCACCTCGTTCAGATGCCCATGCTTGCGCAGGTCGGGCATCAGGAAGCAGACGAGGAAGGCGAAGAAGCACATCACCGAGACGTAGACGTAGAACGCGCTCTCCACGTTCGCGGCCTTGAGGCTCAGCGCGACGAACTCCGCCGAGCCGCCGAAGATCGCATTGCCGATCGCATACGACAGACCCACGCCCAGCGCGCGGATCTCGGGCGGGAACATCTCCGCCTTGATCAGCCCGCCGATCGAGGTGTACAGCGACACGATCGCCATCGCGAGGATGATCAGGCCGAAGGCGGCATGCGGGCTCTGCACGCCCTGGAGCGCCGACAGGATCGGCCAGGTGCACACCGCCCCCAGAAGGCCGAACCACAGCATCGACGTCCGCCGCCCGATGCGGTCCGACAACGCGCCGAAGAGCGGCTGCATGCACATGTAGACGAACAGCGCCGCCGTCATCACCGTGCTCGCCACCTTCTTGTCCATGCCCACGCTCAGCACCAGGTACTTCTGCATGTAGGTCGTGTACGTGTAGAAGGCCAGCGATCCGCCCGCGGTGAAACCCAGCACGATCAGGAACGAACGCATGTGCTTGCCGAACAGCTCGCGCATCGACCCCGATTCCTTGCGTTCGAGCTGCTCCGCCTGCGCGGTCTCGGCCAGCGAGCGACGCAGGTAGAACGCGATCACCGCCGTCGCGGCGCCGGCCGCGAACGGGATGCGCCAGCCCCAGTCGCGCATCTGCGTCTCGGACAGCGTCTGCTCCAGGATCGCCACGACCAGCACCGCCAGCAGCTGGCCGCCGATCAGCGTCACGTACTGGAAGGACGCGTAGAACCCGCGCTGGCCGCGCAGCGCAACCTCGCTCATGTAGGTGGCGCTGGTGCCGTATTCGCCGCCCACCGACAGGCCCTGGAACAGCCGCGCCGCCAGCAGCAGCGCCGGTGCCAGGACGCCGATGGTCTCGTAGGTCGGCATGCAGGCGATGGCCAGCGAGCCGCCGCACATCATCAGCACCGAGATCATCATGGCCGTCTTGCGGCCCTGGCGATCGGCGATGCGGCCGAACAACCAGCCGCCGATCGGCCGCATCAGGAAGCCGGCGGCGAACACGCCTGCCGTGTTCAGCAGCTGGACCGTCGGATCGCCCTTCGGGAAGAACGCGTGCGCGAAGTAGATCGAGGTGAACGCGTAGACGTAGAAGTCGAACCACTCCACCAGATTGCCGGACGAGGCGCCGACGATGGCAAAGATGCGGTCCCGCTTCTCATGTGCGGTGTAGTGCCCGGCGACGCCGGACGCCGGCGTCGAGCCGCCGGCAAGGGGTGGGATCTTGGCAGTCATGGCGGAAGCCTACTCCCGCGATGAAAAACCCGCAGGCGCGGTTCGGCCAAACCGAACGCCACGCGCACCGCATGTGGACTAGGCCATTTCTGCCATCGCCAATCGCACGCCGAAGGCCAGGAACAGCGCGCCGATGCCGCGGTTGAGCCATCGCCCGAGCGTGCGCGCCCACCCCTGCCCACGGGCACGCGCGCCCGCCACGGCGCTCGACCAGGCCAGCAGGTGGCACCACAGCATCCCGTTCACGTTGAACACGGCGCCGAGGAACAGGAACGCCGCCGCCTTGCTCGGCGCCTCGGGCGAGATGAACTGCGGGACGAAGGCCAGGAAGAACAGCCCGACCTTGGGGTTGAGCACGTTGGTGAGAAAGCCCTGCGCGAAGATCTTGCGCAACGGTGCCGCCGGCGGCGGTGCCAGGTCTTGTTCCTGGTGCCCGTTCTCCGGCGTGGCCTCAGCCGCACGGCGCTTGAAGAGCATGCCGGCGCCGAGGTACACGAGGTAGGCCGCGCCGAGCAGCTTCACCACGGTGAACGCCGCCGTCGAGGCCGACAGCAGCGCCGACAGCCCCAGCGCCGCGGCCAGGATGTGGATGCAGGTGCCGGCGCCGATGCCCAGCGCCGCGGCCGAGCCGGCGCGGAATCCCTGCGTGGCGCTGCGCGCCATGATCAGCAGCGAGTCCGGCCCTGGCGTCATGTTGAGCAGCAGGCCGGAGGCGATGAAGAGGCCGAGGTCGTGGGTGCCAAGCATCGAAGACATCTCCCGAAAGGCCGCCATCATGCCCGCCCCCGGCGCGGGCCGCGCGATATCCGCGCAGTGATTGTTCCGATCTTTTCAACGGTCTGTTGCGAAGGAATGGATTTAAGGGTGAACCCTTATGGCGCATAGTTCATCCCATCGACACACCAGAACCGCTTCCGGGAATCTCCACCAGGCGACGACTTGAAACCTCCGGGCAACCGGCAGCGTTCAAACGAAACCAAGTTGAATTCCCGGCGCAACGGGCGGGTCGAATCCTCCACCCCGTGCCCCTTCGCTGTTGCCCTGGGACCGAATCTGAAAGGAAAGATCATGACTTCCAAGAACATCCTGGCTTCCGTCCTCTTTGCTTCCGCCGCCCTGGTGGCCGGCAATGCGATGGCCAACGACAACCCGCACACCCAGCCCGTCAACACCCCGAGCGCCGTGAGCCGCGCCGAAGTGCTGGCCGATCTGGAGATCTACCGCGAGTCCGGTCTGGCCGCCGTCGAGCAGTCGGAAACCTACGGCTACGACAACGCCCGCCGCGACGCCGCCAAGGCCAAGTACGCCGAACTGCGCAGCTCGCCGTACTACGCGACCCTGGTGAAGAAGTTCGGCGGCAGCGCCCCGGCCACCGCCGTCGCGGGTCGCTGATCCCTGTTCCCCGTTTCCTGTTTCCTGTTTCCGATACCTGCCTGCAAGAAACCCCTGAGAGAGAACTCGAACAATAGATTGGTAGAGCGCACTTTTTGAGGTCAAGGGCTCCGGCCCTGGTCGGTGGCGGTTCTCCGCACTCCTCCCTCCTGTCCGTCACCGACCGCCTATACCCCCCTCGGATGAGCCGCTGCTCGCCGAGGGGGTTTTCTTTTGCTTAAGCAGGGATTAAGTATCCGCCCCGCCGGCCTCTGACGGATATTCAAAAGCAGGCGCAACATATTCGTCCGGCATCCGCCCAGAATTCGAGCCCAATTCGCCCGGATCGCCCCGGCGGCCGGCATGACCCAGGAATGCGGCGCGGAGCGCGCACGACCGTGCGGAATCCCGGAGAATCGCCCCGCGGCTCCCCAGCAGTCCCCCTTCCGGGGCCGCCTGATCAAGGGCATCGGATGGACCGGATCGTGCAAATGCGGGCGTTCGCCCGGGTGGTGGAAACCGGCAGCTTCACGAAGGCGGCCGACTCGATGGATCTCCCCAAGGCCAGCCTGACGCGGCTGGTGCAGGCGCTGGAGGCGCGCTTGCGGGTCCAGCTGCTGACGCGCACCACCCGCAAGGTGACCGTCACGCAGGACGGCGCCGCCTATTACGAGCGCACCATGGCCCTGCTGAGCGAGCTCGAGGCCATCGACCAGGGGATGCTCCACGACCAGAGCAGACCGCGCGGCCGGCTGCGCGTCGACGTGACCACGTTGACGGGCTCGCGGGTGCTGATCCCCGCGTTGGGGGACTTTCATGCGCGTTACCCCGACATCCAGATCGCGCTGGGCGTCAGCGATCGCGCGATCG
>CAMPJJ010000008.1 GCA_946886855.1 uncultured Roseateles sp.
GGAACTGGGGGAGCAGGGGGATGAACGGCGGGGATCCGCCTGTGAAGACGACCGACCTCAGCGGCTGGCGGCGGACGCCGCCGGTCCACCGGTCGGCTCGGTGGTCGCGGCGGGGGCGCCCTGCCACCACTGCGGCGTCGGCCCCGGCTGTTCGATCGCCAGCGGCGCGCCGATCACCGGCGTCACCAGCTCCACCTTGCGCAGCCGCGCCAGCGCGCTGATGCGCTCGAACGGGTCCTGCCAGCGGTGCATGGCCAGGTCGAAGGTACCGTTGTGGATGGGCAGCAGGCGCTTGCCCTTCAGGTCGACGTGGGCCTGCATCGTCTGCTCCGGCTGCATGTGGACGTAGGGCCAGCGCGGGTCGTAGGCGCCCGTCTCCATCAAGGTCAGGTCGAAGGGACCGAAACGCTCGCCGATCGCCTTGAAGCCGTCGAAGTAGCCGGTGTCGCCGCTGAAGAACACGCGCAGGTCGTCGTCGATCAGCACCCACGAGGCCCACAGCGTCGAGTTGCGGTCGCTCAGGCTGCGTCCGGAGAAATGCTGCGCCGGGGTCGCCGTCAGCTGCACGCCGGCGATCGACGTGCCCTGCCACCAGTCGAACTGCTGCACCTTCGCCGCAGGGACGCCCCAGTCGATCAGGCGCTGCCCCACGCCCAGCGGCGTCACGAAGTGACGCACCTTGGGCGCCAGCGCCAGCACGGTGTCGTGGTCGAGGTGGTCATAGTGGTCGTGCGACAGGATCACGGCCTCGATCTCCGGCAACTCGTCGAGGGCGATGGGCGGCGCATGGAAACGCTTCGGACCCATGAACGAGAACGGCGACGCGCGTTCCGAGAAGACCGGATCCGTCAGCCAGAAGCGGCCGCGCAGCTTGAGCAGCACCGTCGAGTGCCCGAGGCGGAACAGCGTCCGGTCCGGCGCTGCCAGCAGCTGATCCCGGGTCAGCGCCCTCACCTCGATGGGGCTGTCCGGCGTGGTGCCGGCGGGCTTGTGGAACGCGAAGTCCCACATGATGCCCATCGTCTTCCAGAAGCCCTGGTCGGGCTCCACGGCCGGGTTGTGGAACTTGCCTTTCGCCCATTGAGGCGACTGTTCCAGCGACGGCTGGCTGCCCTCTGGCGCTGGCGCAGTGGCGCCGCTGGCAGGCACCACGGCGGGGGAGGACATCACGCGGGAAGCGGTCATGGCAAGGGCTCCAACAATCAGGACGGCGGCGACGCCGCTCAGGGCGGTGAGCGACAGCGGCAACAGTGAGCGGGTGATGGAAGGTCGGGAGGAATGGCTCATCTGAAACTTGCACTACACAGTGTAGTTTTGCGGCAGTCTAGACGCTGGGATCTGAAAAGTAAACTCCCCGGTGTAAGATTGATGCCATGACTTCCGACGCCCTCCCCCCGATCGCGCCGATGCCTGAGGACCTCGCCGGGTTCGGCGACGCCGAGCGCGTGCGGCTCACCGACCGCAAGCGGCAGGCGATCGTCGACGCGGCCATCGCGGAGTTCCGCGAGCACGGGTTCGAGGTCGCGAACATGGACCGCATCGCCGGTCGGGCGCAGGTGTCCAAGCGCACCGTCTACAACCATTTCAGCGGCAAGGACGCGCTGTTCGACGCGATCCTGGAGCGCCTGTGGGTGGCGACCGAGGCGAAGCTGAAGCTGACCTACCGGGCCGACCGACCGTTGCGCGAGCAATTGCTGACGCTGGTGGAGCAGAAGCTCGCGATGAGCGACGACCCGCAGTTCCTGGACCTGGCGCGGGTGCTGATCGCCGAGGCGATCCACGCGCCGCAGCGGGCGCGGGAGATGTTGTGCCGGCTCGGCGGCCGCGAGGAGGCGCTCACCGTGTGGATCCGCGCGGCGATGGCGGACGGGCGGCTGAAGGAAGGCGATCCGGCCTTCGCCGCGGCCCAGTTGCAGGCGCTGGTCAAGGGCTTCGCGTTCTGGCCGCAGATCACGATGGGTCAGCCGCCCTTGGACACGACGCAGCAGCGGCAGGTGGCCGATTCGGCGACCGACATGTTCCTGCGCTTCCACGCGGTCGACCCGGCGCGCTGAGCGTCGCGCCCGGCATCGCCGTCCTGCACCGGCCGCCGGCCCTCACCCCTTCCCTCTTCCGCAAGCGGGAGAGGGAGCAAGAAGGGAGCGCGTCAGAACCTCGTCGGGGAGGCTCCGGACGAGCCGCTGAGGCGGAAGGTGCCGACCACGTCGGCAAGCTTCTGCGCCTGGTCCTTGAGGCTCTCCGCGGCGGCCGCCGATTCCTCGACCAGCGACGCGTTCTGCTGCGTCACCTGATCCAGCTGCGCCACCGCGACGTTCACCTGGCCGATGCCGTGGCTCTGCTCCTGCGCGGTGTGGCTGATCTCCCCGATCATCTGCGCCACGCGCTGCACGCTGCCGACCACCTCGTCCATCGTCTGGCCGGCGTTCGAGACCTGGCGGGCGCCGGTGTCGACGCGCTCGACGCTGGCCGTGATCAGCGACTTGATCTCCCTGGCCGCGCCGGCCGAGCGCTGCGCCAGCGCCCGCACCTCGCTCGCCACGACCGCGAAACCGCGGCCCTGCTCGCCGGCGCGGGCGGCTTCCACCGCCGCGTTCAACGCCAGGATGTTGGTCTGGAACGCGATGCCGTCGATCGTGCCGATGATGTCGCCGATCTGCCGCGAGCTCGTGCTGATCTCCTGCATCGTCGCGACCACCTGCCCCATCGCTTCCCCGCCCTGCCGCGCGACGCGGCTGGCGGTGTCGGCCAGTTGCCGCGCCTGTTCGGCGTTCGCGGCGCTGTGGGCCACGGTGCTGGTGAGCTCCTCCATCGAACTGGCGGTCTCCTGCAGGTTGCTGGCCGTCTCCTCGGTGCGCTGGCTCAGGTCATGGTTGCCGGCGGCGATCTGGCGCGACGCGACCGCGATCGACTGGCTGGTCTCGCGCACCTGCAGCATCACCTGCTCGATCTTGTGCACGAACTGGTTGAAGCCGCGCGAGATGTCCGCGAGCTCGTCCTCGCCGCGCACCTGCAGGCGCTGGCTGAGGTCGCCCTCGCCGGCGCCGATGTCGTTCATCGCCCGCTTGATGCCGGCCAGGCCCTTCAGCAGCGCGCCCACGGCGGCCGCGGCGACCAGCGCCGCCACGACCGTCACCACCAGCATCGTCAGACCCGCGTTGCGCAGCACGTCGGTCAGCGCGGCCAGGGCCTCGTTGCGCTCGGCGGCGGCCACCAGCACCCAGTCGGTGCCCGGCACGTCCACGGCCTTCAGGAAGAAGCGGCCGGCGCCGACCTCGGCGAGCGTCGGCTCGTCGCCGTGCGCGGTCGCCAGCAACGCGCCGTCGAGCGCGGCGGACAGGTCCTTCACCGGCTTGAGCGTCAGCGCCGCGTCCGGGTGGGCGATCACGGTGCCCTGTTTGTCCAGCAGCATCGCGAAGCCGCTCGCCGTCGGCTTGATCGACTTCATGGTCGCGACGATGTCGTCCAGCGCCACGTCGGTGCCGACCACGGCCTTGAGCTCGCCGCCCGCGCGCACCGCGCTGGCGAAGGTCACGACCAGCTTCTTGCTCGACGCCGCCACGTAGGGCGCGGTGATCACCGGCTGGTCCGTGCCGGACGCCAGCTTGTACCAGCCGCGACCGGTCGGGTCGTAGTCCGCGGGGCGCTGGCGGTCGGGGATGGAGATCATCCGCTTGTCCGCGCCGCCGACGTAGGCCAGGTCCAGCCGGCCCGACTGCAACGCCTGCGTCAGCACGGCGCGCGGGTCCTCGAGCTGCGCGGCCGGCGCCATCGCGGCGACCACGTCCTTCTGCGTCTTCACCCAGGCGGCGACGCCCGCGGCATTGGCGGTGGCCAGATCGGTCAGTTGCGCCTGCACCTGGCGGCGCGCGTGATCGCGCACGGCCCAATAGCTGGCGAAGGTGGCGAGCGCGACGGCGGCCACCACGATGAGGATGCTGATCGCGATCAGGCGCGACTTGATGGTGTTCAACACGGCGGAGTCCTGGGGGGAGGAGGCCGAAATTGTGCGGGTGGCGCCACCGGAAACCAAGGGTTTCCACTAATAAGAAGGCCGAGGCGTGACGGTGGTCACGGCCTCGGCCCAAGCGGAAACAGCACTTCCGCGGCTCAATCGGTCAGGGGTCGGCGGGCGCGGGGCCCTGCCGGGTTCAGTTCGATTCCTTGATGAGGCGGCCCGACTGCGCCTGCAGCGGGCGGGCGTTCATCGGGTACAGGTGCGAGAACACCGAGATCTGCTGCGACGAGACCTGCACCGGCTGGCGCAGCACCAGCCACAGCACGCCTTCGGTGCAGGGCGGCGTGGTCATCGACCCCATGTACGAGAAGTAGGCCTGGTCCCGGGGCAGCAGCTGCGTGAGGTCGATCGGCACGGGCGCCGCGTAGGTGTCGCCGCGTTCGAGCGGCAGGTAGTTCCAGACGGTCTGGATCAGCGTCTGGTCCTGGCCGCGCTCCAGCAGCACCGCCACCGTGGCCTGGCGGCCGTCGGCATCCTTGTGGACCAGGTGCGCCACCATGTCGTACTGCCGGCCGTTGATGCGCTCTTCGCTCGGACGGTGGAAGTGGAATTGCTGCAGCTCGTAGCGGCGACCCATGATCGTCAGGGCGTTGCCCGGCGCCACGTTCACCTGGATCGTGTGACCGTTGTCGACCACCGAGAAGCTGCTGGGCTTGTAGTCGAACTGGAGGCGCTCCTGGTCGACCTTGATGGTGTCGCGCAGGTCGATCGGGCTCTGGCGGGTGCCGATCGCGCATTGGCGGAACTCGGGCTGCAGCTGGCCCCATTTGTCCGGCGCGCCCTCGCCCGTGTAGGACCACGGCGTCGACGGCTTCGCCGCGGAGGCCGCCGCCGCGGGCTTGGCCGCACGGCGGGCGCGCAGGTCGACCGGGTTGCTGGTCTTGACGTCCGCCGCACCTGGCGTCCCCGCGGGCTTGGTGCTGAGCTTGAGCGCCGCGGCGTCCTCCTTCAGACGGTCCGCCAGGCGATCGCGCAACTGCTCGCCGGACGCCTCCCCTTTCGGCGCGGGCGCGGGCGCAGCCGGCTCGGCCGCCCGCGGCGTAGCGGGCAGCAGCAGGAACAGGCAGAGGGCCGCCGGCAGCAGGGCACCGGTTGCGGGACGGTCGGACATGACAGGAGGCTCCGGGGACGACAGAAGGTTCACCCTTCTATTTCGGAGCGTGCCCGCGCATCTTGAGGGTCCGCGAGCGTGGCCGGGGGGCAAGGAGCGGCCAGGCGCTCCGATGTCACGCCGCGGGCGTCGGGGGCGCGGACACCTCGCGCTTGACCCAGGTCCAGGCGACCAGGCCGATGCACATCATGGCGGCGGAGGTCACCGCCAGCGCCAGCATCGAATGCATGACCAGCGGCACCAGCACGCCGGCGACCAGGCCGTTGGCCGCGCTGCCGATGCAGGCCTGCAGCGAGGACGCCATGCCGCGGCGCTCGGGCGCCTGGTCCAGCACCAGCAGCGTCACCACCGGCACCATCAGCGCCCAGCCGAAGGCGAAGCTGCTGATCAGCGGGAAGGCCCAGAAGGCGCTGTGCGGCAAGGTCAGGTTGCAGACGACGTTGGCGATGGAGGTCAAGCCCATGATCAGGAAACCGCGCCGGATCTGCTTGCGCGGCGCGATCCTGCCCGCCAGCCGGCCGCTGAGCCAGGCGCCGCCCATGATCCCGCCGATGCTGAACAGGAAGAAGATGAAGAACTGCGTCGGCGCCAGGCCCAGGTGCTCGCCCAGGAAGACCGGCGCGGCCAGCACGTACAGGAACATGCCGTTGAACGGGATGCCGCTGGCCAGCGCCAGCAGCAGGAAACGCCGGCTGCCGACGAGCGAGCGGTAGCCCCGCATCAGCGAGCCGACGTGGAAGGGCTGGCGGTGGTCGCGGTGCAGGGTCTCGGGCATCAGGCGCCAGGTGACGCCGAACAGCAGCGCGCCGATGAAGACCAGGAACCAGAAGATGGCGTGCCAGTCGGCGTGCACGTAGAGGAAGCCGCCGATCATGGGCGCGATCGCCGGCGCCAGGCCGAAGAAGATCGTCACCTGCGACATCACCCGCTGCGCCTCCGACGGCGGGAACATGTCGCGGATGATGGCGCGCGAGACCACGACGCCCGCCCCCGCCGACAACCCCTGCACCGTGCGCCAGAACACCAGCTGGCCGATGCTGCCGGCCAGCGCGCAGCCCATCGAGGACAGGGCGAAGACGGCCATGCCCCACAGCACGACCGGGCGGCGGCCGAAGCTGTCCGACAGCGCGCCGTGGAACAGGTTCATGACCGCGAAGCCGAGCAGGTAGCCCGACAGCGTCTGCTGCATCTCGATCGGCGTTGCATCCAGCGCCTGGGCGATGCCGGCGAAGGCCGGGATGTAGGTGTCGATCGAGAACGGTCCCACCGTGGCCAGCGCGGCCAGCAGGATGGCGAGGGCCCAGCGCGGGGCGCGCCACAGTTGGCTGGCTTCGGGGTTCATGCGTGGGTGCGTTGCGAGCGTGCGGACGGGGAAGCCGCCGACGATAACGCCGCCAGGCAGCGGGAGCGGCCGTCATGCCGGCCGGGAACGCCGCTTGCGGGAGAAGCGTGCGCGGGCCGCCCGGCCAAGCCGGACGGCGGTCGCCAGTGTAGCGGGACCCCTACACTGCGGGACTTTTGCGGAACTTCGGGCGGAACGTGGTGCCAGGCGTATTGAGCATTGGGGTGATCGGACTGGGAGTGATGGGTCAGCGGATGCTGGCGCGTCTGGCCGGGCACGCCCGTCTGCGGGTGACCCGCGTCTGGGACGAAAACCCCGCGGTGCTGGCGCAGGCGTTGACCCACTACCCGCTGCTGCGGGCGGCGACCAGCGCCGAGGCACTGATCCAGGAGCCCGGCCTGCACGGGCTCTACATCGCGACGCCGCCGGGACCGCACATCGCGCTGACGGAGCAGGCCTTCGACGCCGGCCTCGTGGTGCTGTGCGAGAAGCCCCTGACCACCGACTTCGAGGCCGCGCGCGCCTGCATCGACCGCATCGAGCGCGAGCGCCTGCGGGCGGCGGTGAACTACTCGCTGGCGTCGTCGACCGGCCTGGCGCAGCTGCAGCTGGCGTTCGGCGCGGGATCGCGGCGGCCGATGGGCGCGCTCCACGGCGTCGGCATCGAACTGCGTTTCTCCGCCTGGCCGCGGCCCTGGCAGGCGGGCGCCGGCGCCTGGCTGTCGCAGCGCGCCGAGGGCGGCTTCTCCCGCGAGGTGCTGTCGCACTTCGTCTTCGTGCTGCAGCGCGTGCTGGGGCCGGCGCAGGTCGTGCGCAGCCGCGTCGACTACCCGGACGACGGCATCGGCTCGGAACAGGCGCTGGAGGCGGAACTGGTCGCCGCCGGCGTGCCGGTGACGATCAGCGCGAGCATCGGCGGCGACCGCGCCGACGACAACCGCATGCTGTGGCGCGCCAGCGAAGGCGAGATCGAGTTGCGCGACTGGTTCGGCGTGACGCAGCAGCGTCAGGGCGAACGCGTCCAGAGCATGGGCGACGCGGAGACCCTGCGCATGAACGGCATGACCGACCAGCTCAGCCACTGGTCGGCGATGCTGGACGGCCATTCGCACAGCCTGCCCGGTTTCGCCGAGGCGCTGGCCGTGCAGAAGACCATCGAGGCCGTGCTCGCCGGCAAGGCCTGAGCCGGTCCGGACCCCGTCGCCCGCGAGGTAAACTCGCGCCCGTGAAGCAAGCCAGACCGCCGCTGGTGCGATCGTGGAAACACGGCACTGGAGGAAGGTCCGGACTGCATAGAGCGGCGTAGCAGCTAACGGCTGCCCGGCGAAAGCCGAGGATCAGAGCAACAGAGACGAGTCGGGGCGGACGCAAGTCCGCCTCGGGTGAAACGGGCAATCTCTACGCGCAGCAACACCAAGTAGGCCAGCGTCGATGCGGCTCGCAGAGCTGGCGGGTAGGTGGCACCGAGCCGGGCAGCGATGCCCGGCCCAGAGGAATGGCGGTCACGCGGCGAATCGCAAGAGGAGCCGCGCACAGAATCCGGCCTATCGGCTTGCTTCACGCTTATGACAGACCTGCAAGCGAACATTGGCTTGCAGAACTTTTCAGGGTCTTTCGCGGCTCCGGCCCGGTTGGGCACATCGGTTGCTACCGTCAGGGCATGCAGATCGAACCTCTCGACCCCCACAGCCCCGCCGCGTTGTCCCTGCTGGCGCAGTCGGACGCGTACATGGCGGCCCTCTACCCCAGCGAGAGCAACCACCTCGAGGATCCGCACGCGCTGGCGCAGCCGCAGGTGCGCTTCATCGGCGTGTGGCTCGCGGAATGGCTGGCCGGCTGCGCGGCGGTCAAGGTCGTCGACGACGCCGAGGTCCCCTACGGCGAGATCAAGCGGGTGTTCGTCCAGCCACATTTCCGGGGACGCGGGATCTCCAAGATGCTGATGGAGGAACTCGAGTCCCACCTCAGGGCGCAAGGCATCGAACTGGCGCGCCTGGAGACCGGCGTGCACCAGCCGGAGGCGCTCAAGCTCTACGAGCGCTTGGGCTACGACCGCCGCGCGCCGTTCGGCAACTATGCCGAGGACCCGCTGTCCGTCTTCATGGAGAAGCGGCTGACGGCCAGCGGAGTGCCAGCGGAGAGTCAGCCGAGAGCCAGCTGAGGGCCGGCTGACGGCCAGCTGCGGGCGACGCTGTCCCCTGCAGGGGTTCCCCCGTCCCGGGGGACGCCGGATGACCGCGGGGCGCGATGCCGCCGTACCGTGCGAGCCTGTCCAGGCTCTCGACGACGTGCCGCCACCTCATGGCCCCGACCGCCCCCGCCCACGCTCAGAAGTTGGCCTCGATCGAGGCAGCGCGCGCGCTCGCCGCGCTGGCGGTGGTCCTCATGCACGCGACCCACCTCATGCGCGTGCCCCAGTTCACCGGCCATGTCGCGCTCGGCGGCCTGTTCGACTTCGGCTACGTCGGCGTCGATTTCTTCTTCGTCCTGAGCGGCTTCATCATCACCTTCGTGCACCACGCGGAGCTGGGCCGCGGCGCGGCGCGCTGGCCCAGCTACCTGTGGAAGCGCTTCGTGCGCGTGTTCCCCATCTACTGGCTGGTGCTGGCGATGACCGCCGGACCGTCGATCCTGTCGCGGCTGCTGGCCGGACGCACACCGGTCTCCGAACTCGGCAGCGACGACATCCCCGGCACGCTGCTGCTGTGGATAGGCGCGAAGGAGCCGGAATACGTCGGCGTCGCCTGGTCGCTGCAGTACGAGGTGCTGTTCTACCTGAGCTTCTGCGTGCTGTTGCTGCATCTGCGCGGCGGTCTCGCGTTGTATGGGCTGTGGGCCGTGCTCGTCATGGCCCAGGCCTTCGGCGCGCTGCCGGGCGAGCTGCCCTGGAAGCTCGGCGATCCCCACTGCCTGCAGTTCCTCATGGGCGTCGCGACGGGGCTCCTCGCGCGCCGCGCGACCTTGCCGCTGATGCACCGTCAAGGATGGCTGGTGGGGGCGGTCCTCGTCGCCGCCGTGCTCTACGAACGGCTCGGCCCGCAGGGGGCGCATGCCTTCGAGGGTCGCGTCGCCCTGGGGCTGGCCTCGGCGCTGGTGCTGGCCACGCTCGTGGCCATGGAGCGCCGCCGCGCGCTGCAGGTGCCGGCCGTGCTGTCGCAGCTCGGCGCGGTGTCGTACTCGCTGTACCTCGCGCACTGCCTGCTCATCAACATCGTGCTCGCGCTGCTGGCGAAAGCCGGCCTCTACCGCGCGCTGCCGGAAGCCGTCACCTTCGCGATCGCGGTCGTCGCAGCGGTCGTCTGCGGCTGGCTCATCGGACGGTGGCTGGAATTGCCGGTGGTGGCGTGGCTCCGGAGGGTCACAGCGCCCCGGGCATCGGCGATGCCGGCAGTCACCGGTTGAGAGGGACCGCCCACCTGCGCAGCGCCAGGCGCGGGCGCTCCACGATGCAGGAGGCCTCGCGTCCGCGAACCTCCCGCATCATTCCGGCCCCAGCCACAGTCGCTGACTGCCCCGGGGTCGGAGACTGTGGCAGGCCCCTCGGCGGAAGGCGGCGGAGCGTCGAGGATCACTCCTCGTTGTCGCCGCTGCCGCCCGCCTGCTCGTTGCGCTTCTCGGCCTGCTTCAGCAACGGCGCCTCGAGCTTGTCCATGCCGGCGATGAAGCTCTCGATGGGCTGGGGTGACGCGACACGCAGCGCCGGCGGCGCGAGCGTCGCCATGTAGCTGGGGCCCAGCCAGTACTGCTGCTCGGTGCGCGCACCGATCGTCAGCACCAGACCGACCACGCACATCGCCCCCATGCCGACCGCCACCCGGCGCGAGGCCCGCGGCCACACCACCGTGGCATGCCACCACAGCAGCGCCGCCCCGCCGACCGACATCGCCACCTGCTCGACGGCCGCCAGGCGCGGCAGATTGAAGGCATAGGCCAGCAAGGGCAGCAGCAGGCCCAGCAGCACCAGCGCGACGCCGGCGATCAAGGCCCGCCACAGGTGGGCGCCGAAGGCGAACCAGTGTCTGAACAGCTGCGTGATCAAGGCCCAGAGCGCCGCCCACATGAGGATGCCGGCGATGGGTTTCAGCAGCCCGCTGACCGTGGCCACCCAGGTCGCGGAGCCGTCGTCCGTCGCCCAGCCGCCGCCCCACAGCATCAGCACCCAGACGAGCAGCAGCGCGGGCAGCGCCCACGACGGACGCGTGTCGCGCTTGACGGGTTCGTCGGCGCGGTTCAGCGGCTTCTCGGCGGGAAGAGGATCGAGGGCGGTGCGCAGTCGCAGCCGCGTGCTGCCGATCTGCAGCAGGGCCGACGACGGCCACGCCGCGCGGCTGCCCGCCACCAGGCGGCGCCCGTCGAGCCAACCGCCGTTCTGGCTCGGCAGCAGCTCCAGCACCGGGCCGCCCGCGGCGGGCGACGCCAGCTCGTCCCGGCGTTCGTCGACGCGCTCGTCGGCGCGCTCGTCAATGCGCTCGTCAATGCGCCCGGCCGCCGGCTCGCCCCGGTCCCAGTGCAACAGCGCATGCGTGCCCGCCAGGTGCGGGTCGGACAGCACGAGGTCGGCGTCCGGCGAACGTCCGATGCGCAGCGGCCACGCGCGCACCTTGTGCACCTCCCGGCAATGACCGTCCCGGTCGACGATCTCGATTACCGCGGCGTGGTCCATGCGAATCCTTGGAGGTAGTGACGCGTCAGCCGGGTGGCGTTCGCGAAGCTGACGCCGCGGGCGTCGAAGCGGCCGAGCGCGCCTTCGGTGGCGGCATCGACGTTGGTGACCAGCACCGTGAGGTCGAAGAGCCCGTCGAGCTTGCGGTAGGCGCGCAGGCAGGCCACGGCGCGCAGCGGCGGACCGTCCTTCTGCTGGACGAAGTCCTCCTTGCAGTAGGGCGCGGTGCGGTCGCGGTCGGGGCCGCCCAGGCGTTCGTTGCGGAAGCTGGCCGAGTAGATGTTGGCGAAGCGCAGCGCGCCCAGCCTGCTGCCGTCGTAGACCTCCTCGGTGACGCCGAAGTAGCCGGTCTGCAGCGACTCGCTGATGAACAGCGCGTGCTCCATGCGGCATTGCGTGCGCTGCATCTGCAGGCCCTGCTCGTCGGCGGAGGAGCCGCTGCCCCAGCAGCGCATGTACGCCTCCTGCGGGATCGGGAAGCGGTAGCGGGGATGCGTGAGCGTGCGCCACGGCTGCGCCAGGAAGTTGCGCGAAAGCTCGTCCTGGTAGGCCATCAGCTGCTGGCGCAGCTTGGGCCACGCGGCGCCCTTCAACGGCGCGGCGTTGCGGCTGCGCGCGAGCAGCGCGGCGGCGTGCTCCGCCGGGACGAGGAAGCTCATCTGCTGCGCGAAGATCATGGTCGACACGTTGATGCCGACGATCTCGCCGTCCTCGTCGATCACCGGGCCGCCGCTCATGCCGGGATTGATCGAGCCGGAGTAGTAGATCAACGGGTCGAAGCTGCGCTCGACCAGGCCGTTGTAGGTGCCCTCGACGACGGCGAACGCGACGTCGTGCGGGTTGCCCATCGAGTAGATGCGCTCGCCCTTGGCGAGCGGCTGGTCGGCCTTGCGGAACACCAGCGGCGTGGCCGTCATGCGGGCGATGACGCCCTTCGGATCGAGCGACGGATCGAGCTTGGGGCCGGCTTTGAGATCGGCCTTGAGATCGGCCTTGGCGTCGGCCTTGGGGTCTGCCTGAGGACCAGCCGTCGCATCGACCTTGCCCGCGCCGCCCTTGCCCACGATGCGCAGCAGCGCGAGGTCGCGGCGCGCGTCGAAGTCCAGCAGCTCGATGTCGCCGCCGTCGCCTTCGGGCGTCTGGAACTGGAGCTGGTAGCGCTCCGGTTCCAGCGCGTGCTGGCTGATGACGTGGTAGTTGGTGATGACGTGGCCTTGGGCGCTGACGACGAAGCCCGAGCCCACCGAGGCCTGGCTGCCGTTGTAGAGCGTGCGGACCTGCAGCAGCTGCGAGCGGCTGCGGTCATAGAGCCGGCGGGCGCTGGCCGAGACCGGCGCCGAGGGCATCGCCTGGCTGGCGGCGGTCGCGGGCGCGCTGGGAGGCATGGCCGGTGAAACCGGTGAGACCGGCGAGACCGGCGCGGGGCGTGTCTGGGCCGCGACGGGCAGGCCCAGCGCCGCGGTCAGCAGCAACAGGACCGCCCCGACGGCGGCACGCCCTGGGGTGAGAGGTTTTCGCGACAACGCAGGAGACTCCAGGAGAGCAGCTGGGGAAGAGCTGGGGGAAGAGCGGGGAAGCAGGCACGCGCGAGCGCGAGCGGACGCCGCATGCTAGCGGCTTTGCAGAGGCCGCCAGCAATCGGGGTGCCGGACGGCCTTGCCGATTGCCCGGGCGGCCGCGGCCCGCGCGCCCTGCGGCTGTCGAGGCCGGGGCCGCGAGCGCCTCACTGCTGTGGGCGCTCGCCCGCCGGCGGTTCCTCGGCCGCGGCCGGTTTCTTCGGGCGGGATTCGCCGGACCAGGGACTGAACAGGGGCAAGGGCATGCGCACCGGCGTCACGTCCAGGTAGAGGTTGACCACGGTGTAGTCCTCGGGCCCGAGTTCATCGGTGCTCCAGCCGATGCTGCCCGGTCCCTTGTAGAGCCGGAACAGGAAACCCAGGTCGGCGAGCGTGTCGCCGGCCTTGGGCGCGGCCTCGAAGCTCAGGCCGCGGAACTCGGGCTGCACGCTGTCGATGAGGATGGACATCGCCGTGGAGATCGTCGAGTCGCCCAGCATGTCCGTGTAGAACTGCGGCAGCGTGTAGTAGGGCTTGTAGTCGGGCGCGCCGGGCTCGAGCTTCTGCCCGCGCAGCTTCACCGCCGACGGCGTGACGCCCCGGGTGCGCAGGTTCATGCGGTCGCCATGATCGAGGTAGGTCAGCCGGGCATTCTTCAGGTTGAAGACGCCGAGCTGGCGGTCCGAGGACGCCTCGCTCAGGTCGACCAGCAGCGCGCCCTTGTGGCCGATGATCTCCACCTCGTCGCCGCGGATCACGGCGGCGGAGTTCTCGTCCACGCCCAGGCCCAGCTGGTAGCCCTTGGCCAGCATCAGCGGCACCATGCGGCCGAAGCGGCCGCGCTTGAGGAAATGCTGGTCGACGAAGAGCCCCGGACCGACGAAGCCCAGGCCGCGGTCGATCTGCTTGCCCTCCTCCCATTGGCCCTTGAGGATGCTGATGACGCTGGGGGCGTCGCGGAACATCACCGTGCTCATCACGGCCGCGCCGGCCGAGGTGCCGGCCACGACGCCGCCCTTGCGGTAGACCTCCCAGATGGCGTCGAGCATCGGCGTGGCATGCCCGCCCGGGTAGAGCACGTCGACGATGCGCTCCTGCGAGCCGCCGGTGAAGAAGATCCCCTTGGCGTTGCGCACCTTGGCGATCAGCGCGGCGTCGCGCACGACCTTGTTGAGGTCGACCCACGAGAACTTCGGCGCCACCGGCAGGGCCTCGGCGAAGGCGCCGCGGCGCTGCAGCTGTTCGACGACCTGCTTGGCGCTGGCCTCGGGATCCTCGGCCGCCGTGCCGAACACGACGAAGCGCGCGCCGCGCCCGCCCGCCAGCGCGATCAGCCGGTTCCAGACCTCGTCGTTGTCGGCCTTCAGCGCGCCGCCGATGGCCATGGCGTGGCCTTTAATGGGGACATCCGACAGGGGGGCAGGCGTTGCCTGGGCCGTAGACATGGAAGGGTTCGCGGAAGGACTCGCGGTGGGAACCGCGGGTGCGGCGGCGGGAGGCGGCGCGGGTTTCGCCGCCGCCGTGGACCGGGCCGGCGCCGGCGTGGTGGGCAGGACGGTGGGCGCAGCGGCGAACGCCGGCAGCACGGTCCACGACATCAGGAGCGCGCCGACGGCGCGGCGCAGCAGACAGCGATCGAACATCGTCAGAGCCTCCCGCCGCGCGAGGGCGGCTTCTCACACCACCATAGCCTCCCCCACCCACCAACGGGTGACCATTGGTCACAGGTCAGTTGCTTCGTCGCGACTGTCGCGGGTCATCACCCTTGTCCGTGACGGTCCGCTCCCTAGACTGATCCGGCAGAGCCACCCCCCATCGGCCTCCGGGAGCCCCTCATGACCGTCCGTCCCACGCGCGCCTCGCTTCGCCCGCCGTTCGCCCCGCATGCCTGCGCGGCCGCGGCCCTGATCTCGCTCTGCAGCGTCGGACTGACGCAGGCCACGTACGCACAGGTCACGCCGCCGGAGCCGGCCGCCTCCGCGCCCGGCACCCCGGCGGCAACGCAGAAGCTGCAGCGCGTGGAGATCACCGGCTCCGCGATCAAGCGCATCGCCGATGAAGGCGCCCTGCCCGTCCAGGTGATCAGCCGCGGCGACATCGTGAAGGCCGGCGTCACCACGGCGGCCGAGATCATGGCGACGGTCTCGGCCATGAGCAACGCGCTGACGGACGGCGTCAGCATCGGCACCGGCGGCGTGCGCGACCAGATGGGGCTGAACTCGGCCAACCTGCGCGGGCTGGGCACCTCGTCGACGCTGGTGCTGCTGAACGGCCGGCGCATGGCCAACTTCGCCTCGCCGGGCGACGACAACGGCGTCGACCTCAACAACATCCCCGCCGCCGCGATCGAGCGCGTCGAGGTGCTGCTCGACGGCGCCTCCGCGATCTACGGCACCGATGCGATCGGCGGCGTCGTCAACTTCATCACCCGCAAGGACTACCAGGGCGTGCAGCTCGACGTCTACGGCGGCAAGACCGGCGAAGGCGGCGCCGGCAAGCGCACCGCGTCCATCGCGGCGGGTCACGGCGAGCTGTCGCGCGACGGCTTCAATGTGATGGGCGTCCTGGACTTCCAGAAGACCGACGCGCTGCGGACCTCGCAGCGCGATTTCATCTCGGACCTGCGCATTCCCGAACGCCTGCCCCACCTGCTGTCGGGCGTGACCTTCCCGGGCAACATCCGCCTGAGCGCGGACCAGCGCGACTACCTGCAGGAGCAAGGCTTCCTGCTCAACGGCAAGCCGATCACGAACCGCACGATCAACCTGAGCATCCCCAACTGCCAGGCGCCGCACACGCTCTACCTGCCGACCGGCATCGGCGGCGTCGACGCCTGTTCGTATGACTACATGCGCGACCTGGAGCTGTATCCGAAGACCGAGAAGGGCAGCTTCCTCGGCCGCGGCGTGGTGGCGCTGGGCGGCAACCACCAGCTCTTCGTCGAAGCGTCCTATACCCGCAGCAAGAGCTGGTACGTCGGCACCAGCAACCGGATCAACGCGCTGCTGGACGTGTCCATGATCCCGGCGCTGGCCGCGACCGGCCTGGCCGACGTGGATCCGGAGATCGAGGTCCGCACCCGCATGCTGGAGGCCGGCATGCGCGCCAGCGAGCTCACCAGCACCGGCAGCCGCGTGGTGCTGGGCATGACAGGCACGGTCGGCGCGTGGGACTACGACTGGGGCCTCAACCACAGCGTGAACCGGATCTCGGACCGCGACGTCCGCGGCTACCTGCCCTACAACGCGACGATGCAGGCCTATGCCGACGGCCTCCTCAATCCGTTCGGACCGTCCAGCCAGGCGGGCCTCGACTTCCTGCGCGACAACAACATCAACCAGGAAGTGCGCCGCGCCCGCGGCACCATGGACAGCCTGGACTTCAAGGCCACCCGCACGCTGAGCCGCCTGGCCGGCGGGGACATGGCGATCGCGGTCGGCGCGGAAGTGCGGCGCGAGAAGTCCGAGTCGTCGGCGAGCGACCTGCTGCTGTCGGACGGCATCCTCGGCGACCCGACGCCCGGTGATGCGCAGTTCACCAAGAACGGCCGCAACATCTGGGCGGCGTACGGGGAGCTGCTGGTCCCCTTCGCGCCGCAGTGGGAGCTGCAACTGGCCCTGCGTCACGACCACTACCAGAAGATCGGCGGCTCGACGAATCCCAAGATCGGGCTGCGCTTCGCGCCGATGAAGGACCTGACCTTCCGCGCCTCCGCGGGCACCGGCTTCCGCGCGCCGTCGATGAACGACCTCTACCGGTCGGTGAAGACCAGCACGACGCCGGTGCTGGCCGACCCGGTCTGCATGCGCGAGAACGACAACGACCTGACCACCTGCTCGGAGTTCTGGCCGACGCGCATCTACTCGAACCCGCAGCTGAAGCCGGAGAAGTCGCGGCAGTTCTCGATCGGCGTGCTGACGGACCCGACACCGAACTGGAGCGTCGGCCTGGACTACTGGAACATCGAGAAGCGCAACCTGATCAGCACCATCGGCGAGGACGTGATCCTGGCCAACGCCGACAAGTACGC
Organism: uncultured Roseateles sp.; assembly: GCA_946886855.1. The sequence continues at coordinate 16,718 of CAMPJJ010000008.1, forward strand.
GTCGCTGATCCATCGCTACAACGATGCGACGCCGGTCGCGGGCTGCGACTTCGATCCGGACGATTCCGAGATCTGCTTCATCGAGCTGCACAAGGAGAACCGCGGCAAACAGAAGGCGTCCGGGCTCGACCTGACCTTGCAGTTCCGTTCGCCCGCCACCGACTGGGGACGCTTCGGCGCCCGGCTGGTGGGCACGCTCACGCTGGCGTCGAAGAAGCAGACCGGCGACGGGGATCCGTTCATCAGCAACCTCGGCCGCTTCGTCACCGACGGCGTCGTGCAACGCTGGCGCCATCGGCTGAACGTCGACTGGTCGCGCGGGCCGTGGAGCCTCAACCTCGCCAACAGCTTCTACAGCGGCTACGACGATCAGAACACGGCCATCGACAACGATGCCGGGAACATCGTCTCGAAGAACAAGGTGAAGGCGTACTCGCTGTGGGACCTGTCGGGTGGATGGGAGGCGACCTCCGCCCTCACCCTCCGGGCCGGCGTGAAGAACCTGTTCGACAAGGCGCCGCCGTTCTCGAACCAGGCCTACTTCTTCATCTCGGGATACGACCCGAGCTACACCGATCCCCGCGGACGGTTCTTCTATCTGTCGGCGTCGTATCAGTTCAAGTGAGGGTCAGGCGAGCTTCCAGCTCATGACTTCACCGCCGCGCAGCGGCTTGAGCTGCGCAGCCTCGCCGAAGGGGACGGCGTCGGGGAGCGTCCAGTCGGTCTTGCGCAACGTGACCTGCGTGGTGTTGCGCGGCAGGCCGTAGAAGTCCGCGCCGTTGAAGCTCGCAAAGGCCTCCAGCTTGTCGAGCGCGCCCGCGGCCTCGAAGGCCTCGGCGTAGAGCTCGATCGCGGACAGCGCGGTGAAGCAGCCGGCGCCGCACACCGAGTTCTCCTTCATCACCGACGCATGCGGGGCGCTGTCGGTGCCGAGGAAGAACTTGGCGCTGCCCGACGTGGCCGCCTGGATCAGCGCGAGGCGATGCTCCTCGCGCTTGAGCACGGGCAGGCAGTAGTAGTGCGGACGCAGCCCGCCCATGAAGATCGCGTTGCGGTTGTAGAGCAGATGCTGCGGCGTGACGGTCGCGCCGGTGAAGCGATCGGCGCCGGTCACGTACTGCGCGGCTTCCTTGGTCGTGATGTGCTCGAAGACGACCTTCAGCTCGGGGAAGTCCTTGCGCAGCGGCTGCATCACGCGGTCGATGAAGAAGGCCTCGCGATCAAAGACGTCGACGTCGCCGTCGGTCACTTCGCCGTGCACCAGCAACAGAAGGCCGGCCTTCTGCATGGCCTCCAGCGTCGCGTAGGTCTTGCGGATGTCGGTGACACCGGCATCGCTGTTGGTCGTGGCACCGGCCGGATAGAGCTTGAGCGCGACGACCCCCGCGGCCTTGGCGGCGGCGATGTCTTCGGGCGTGGTGCGGTCGGTCAGATAGAGCGTCATCAGCGGCTCGAAGTCCACGCCGGCCGGCACCGCGGCGAGGATGCGCTGGCGGTACGCGACGGCCTGCTCGGCCGTCGTGATCGGCGGCTTCAGGTTCGGCATCGCGATCGCGCGCGCGAACTGGCGCGCGGTATACGGGACGACGCTCTGCAGGGCGGCACCGTCGCGCAGGTGCACATGCCAGTCGTCGGGACGGGTCAGGACAAGGGTTTCGCTCATGGGGCGGGATTGTCTCACCGCCCCAAATGCAGCCCCGCCAACACCATCAACGTGACCATACTCCTCGGTTGGTGCCAGGTGTTGCCGGGCGGATTTCCGCACGACGCCATCGCACCTCGTGCGACTCGCCGCACAGTTCGGTCGAATCGTCGGACGTCCGGAAAGCAGAAGGCCCGCACCTGCGGAGCGGGCCTTCAAAGCGGAACGCGGGACGCCGGAGGCGTCGCGGGTCAGTGCTGCAGGATCTTCGCCAGGAAGTCCTTGGCGCGCGGCGAGCGCGCGTCCGGATCGCCGAAGAACTCGTCGCGGGTGCAGTCCTCGATGATCTTGCCGGCGTCCATGAAGATGACGCGGTGGCTGACCTTGCGCGCGAAGCCCATCTCGTGCGTCACGCACATCATGGTCATGCCCTCGTTGGCCAGCTGGACCATCACGTCCAGCACCTCGCCGACCATCTCGGGGTCCAGCGCCGAGGTCGGCTCGTCGAACAGCATCACGATCGGGTCCATCGACAACGCCCGCGCGATCGCCACGCGCTGCTGCTGACCGCCCGACAGCTGGCCCGGGAACTTGTCCTTGTGCGCCATCAGGCCCACGCGCTCCAGCATCTTCAGCCCGCGCGTCTTGGCGTCGGCCATGTTGCGGCCCAGCACCTTGACCTGCGCCAGCGTCAGGTTCTCCGTCACCGACAGGTGGGGGAAGAGCTCGAAATGCTGGAACACCATGCCCACGCGCGACCGCAGCTTGGGCAGGTTGGTCTTGGGGTTCGTGAGGCTGGTGCCGTCGACGACGATGTCGCCGGCCTGGATGGGCTCCAGCGCGTTGACGGTCTTGATCAGCGTGGACTTGCCCGACCCCGACGGGCCGCACACCACCACCACCTCCCCCTTCTGGATGTTGGTGGAGCAATCGGTCAGCACCTGGAACGGGCCGTACCACTTGGAGACGTTCTTGATTTCGATCATGGAGCGGACCTCAGCGGATGATGGCGATCTTCTTCTGCAGCCGGCGGACCAGCATGGACAGGCTGAAGCAGATCACGAAATAGACGACGGCGACGAAGAGGTAGGTCTCCATCGGCCGACCGAAGTTCTTGCCGGCGACCTCGAAGCCCTTCAGCAGGTCGTAGGCGCCGATCGCATACACGAGCGACGTGTCCTGGAACAGCACGATGGTCTGCGTCAGCAGCACCGGCAGCATGTTGCGGAAGGCCTGCGGCAGCACCACCAGGCTCATGGTCTGGCGGTAGGTCATGCCCATCGCATACCCGGCGAAGACCTGGCCCTTGGACACCGACTGGATGCCCGCGCGCATGATCTCCGAGTAGTAGGTCGCCTCGAACAGCGTGAAGGTGATCAGCGCCGTCTTCTCCGCCCCCAGCGGCCCCGCGATGTACGGGATCAGCAGGAAGAACCACAGGATGACCATCACCAGCGGGATCGAGCGCAGCGTGTCGACGTAGATCGCCGCCGGCTTCTCCAGCCACCACCGGCCCGACAGCCGCATCAGCGCCAGCACCGTGCCCAGCACGATGCCGCCGATCATGGCCGAGAGCGTCAGCTGGATCGAGAACCACAGCCCCTTGGCCACGAAGGACGTCAGGACGTCCCAGGTCAGGAACGAGAAATCGAGTTGCGTCATGTCACTTCGCCCCCAGGATGCCGGGCACGCGGACGTACCACTCGATGACCTTGGCCACGCGGTTGATCGCGTAGGCGGAGACGAAGTACAGGATCGTCACGGGCAGGAAGATCTGCACGAAGCTCGACTGCTCCGACGCCTGCAGCGCGAATTGCGCCAGGTCGGGAATGCTCACCGCGAAGGCCACCGCCGAGTTCTTGACGATGTTCATGCTCTCGCTGGTCAGCGGCGGGATGACGATGCGGAAGGCCATCGGCAGCAGCACGTGGCGGTAGGTCTGCGGCAGGGTCAGCCCCAGCGCCTGGCCTGCATAACGCTGGCCCTTGGGCAGCGTCAGGATGCCGGCCTTGACCTGCTCCGAGATCCGCGCCGAGGTGAACAGCCCGATCGCGATCACCACCAGCACGCTGGGCGGCAGGTCCAGCACCGGGAACAGCCGCGGCACCACGTGGTACCAGATGAACAGCTGCACGATCAGCGGAATGTTCCGGAACAGCTCCGTCCAGGACTCCCCGAACAGCGCCAGCTTCCTGTTCGGCACCGTGCGCAGCACGCCGATCAGCGACCCGGCCACCAGCGCGACCAGCAGGCCGACGACCGAGACGAACATCGTCCAGCCCCAGCCGTGGATCATCGCGTCCAGGTAAGTCTCATAACCGGGAGCACCGAAACACTTCGGCGCGACCTCCTCGGTCACCATGTCTGTGCAGTACAACTGCCAATCCCAGCTCGCCATGGCGTGCTCCATCCATCACTGCGAAGGCCTGTTGCGACAAGGCGCCCCGTGGGGCGCCTTGTGCTCAGGCAAGGACCATCACTTCTTGAGGTATTCCTCGACCGGCTTGTCGTTCGGATTCGCCCACGCGTCCTTGGTCGCGGCCGTCGCCGGCAGACCGACCTTGGTGTTGGTCGGCGGGATCGGCTGGATGAACCACTTGTCGTACAGCTTGGCGATCTCGCCCGACTTCATCAGGCCCTTGATGCTGTCGTCCACGGCCTTCTTGAAGGCCGGGTCGTCCTTGCGGAGCATGATGGCGATCGGCTCGACCGACAGCACTTCGCCGACGATCTTGAAGCCCGCCGGGTTGCGCGACTTGGCGATGTTGCCGGCCAGGATCTGGCCGTCCATCACGAAGGCGTCGGCACGGCCCGACTCCAGCAGCAGGAAGCTGTCGGCGTGGTCCTTGCCCAGCACTTCCTTGAAGTCCACGCCGTTGGCGCGCTCATGCTTGCGCAGCAGCTGGACCGAGGTCGTGCCGGTGGTCGTCGCGACGGTCTTGCCGTTGAGCTGGGCGATCGAGGTGATGCCCGAATCGGCCTTGACGGCGATGCGCACTTCCTCGACGTAGGTCGTGACGGCGAAAGCCACGTCCTTCTGGCGCGTCAGGTTGTTGGTGGTGGAACCGCACTCGATGTCCACGGTGCCGTTCTGCACCAGCGGCACGCGGTTCTGCGAGGTCACCGGCAGGTACTTGATGTCCAGCTTGGCCAGGCCCAGCTGCTTCTGCACGTCGGCCAGCACCTTCTGGCAGACCTCGACGTGGTAACCCACGTACTTGCCGTCGCCGAGCGTGTACGACAGCGCGCCCGAGGACTCGCGCACGCCCATGGTCACGCTGCCGGTGTCCTTGATCTTCTTGAGCGTGTCGGCCTGCGCCACGCCGACCAACGCCGCGCCAAGGGCCAGTACCAGCAATGCCTTCTTCATAGATGCTCCTGCTTGTTCGGATTCAATAAGCGGATTCGAGGGAGGTTCGTCCGGTGAGCCTCCCAACCGGCAGAGCAGACCATGAGCGGTCGCTTTGCTGGGTAGGGAGTATCACGCATCTCGAGTTGTAGCGCGGCTTACGTATGCAGGTTCCGTGCCCGGTTTGAGTGGTGACTTTCAAGGCTCGATTTTCTCGGCGTGGGTCAGGAAGTTCCACAGCGCCTGCGCGACCGGCTTGACCCGCCGCGTCGACCCCTGGCGCTCGCGGTACATGCGCAGCTCCATGTTGAGCTCGTACTGGCCGGGCTCGGCGGCCCGCACCAGGCGGCGCGCCTTCACTTCCTTCTTCACCGAGCTGGCCGGCAGGAAGGCCAGGCCGTGACCCTCGATGGCCATGGCCTTGAGGCTCTCGGCCATGTCGGTCTCGAAGACCGATTCGAAGTTGAGCGGCTGCGCCGCGCCCTTGACGATCAGTTCCACCAATCGCCCGAGGTAGGCCCCCGAGGCGTAACTGAGGAAGGGGATCTTCTGGCCCGGGTGTCCGGAAATCCGGAACATCGGCGCGCCGCTTGTGTCAGCTTTCGCATAGGCCGCCAGCGTCTCGTGGCCGAGCGAGACCGATTCGTAACGCTCCGGGTCCAGCTGCAGCGGCTGGCTGGGGTGGTGGTAGACGACCAGCAGGTCGCAGTTGCCTTCGCTGAGCTGCAGCGTCGCGTCGTGGACGTTGAGCGCGTTGAGCCGGCACTTCACCTCGCCGAAGCGCTGGCGCAGTTCCATCAGCCAGTGCGGGAAGAAGCTGAAGGACAGCGAGTGCGGGACGGCGAACTCGATCATGTCCTGCCCCGCCGACTGGTGGCTGCGCAGCATGTTGCGCGTGGCCTGCAGGTTGCCGAGCAGGTCCACGGCCTGGCCCAGCAGCGTCTCGCCGGCGGCGGTCAGCCGCGTCGGATAGGAGGAGCGGTCGACCAGATCGACGCCGGCCCAGGCCTCCAGCGCCTGGATGCGGCGCGAGAACGCGGGCTGCGTGACATGCCGCAGTTGAGCCGAGCGGGAGAAGCTGCGCGTCTCCGCCAGGCTCACGAAGTCTTCAAGCCATTTGGTTTCCACGGCGCGGGAGTTTATCGCTGAGGTGCAACGGCGGGTGCCGGAAGGTCCGGGCGGTCCTGGCCATCCTGCTGCAAGGCCCACATCTGCGCGTAGCGGCCGCGCTGGGCCAGCAGCGCGGCGTGCGTGCCGCGCTCGACGATGAGGCCCTGCTCCATCACCAGGATCTCGTGCGCGTCGACGACGGTGGACAGCCGGTGCGCGATGACCAGCACGGTCTTGTCCTGCGCGGCGGCCTCGAGCTCGGCCTGGATGGCGCGCTCGTTGCGCGAGTCCAGCGCGGACGTCGCCTCGTCGAAGATCAGGATCGGCGGGTTCTTCAACAGCGTGCGCGCGATCGCGACGCGCTGCTTCTCGCCGCCGGACAGCTTCAGCCCGCGTTCGCCGACCATGGTCTGGTAGCCCTGCGGCAGATGGCGGATGAAGTCGTGGATATGGGCGGACTTCGCGGCGGCCTCGATCTCTTCCGTCGTCGCCTCGGGCCGGCCGTAGGCGATGTTGTAGGCGATGGTGTCGTTGAACAGCACGGTGTCCTGCGGCACGATGCCGATGGCGCGGCGCAGGCTGTGCTGCGTGACGTCGGCGAGCGACTGCCCGTCGATCGCGATGCGGCCCGACTGCGCGTCGTAGAAACGGTAGAGCAGCCGGGCCAGCGTGCTCTTGCCCGAGCCGCTCGGCCCGACGACCGCGACCTTCTTGCCCGCCGGGATCTCCAGGCTCACGCCCTTGAGGATGGGACGCTGCGGCTCGTAGGCGAAGTGCACGTCGTCGAAGCGCACCGCCGCGCCGTTCACGCGCAGCGGCTGGGCGCCGGGCGCGTCGGCGATCTCGCGCTCGCGGGCCAGCAGCCCGAACATCTTGTCCAGGTCGGTCAGGCTCTGCTTGATCTCGCGGTAGATCACGCCGAGGAAGTTGAGCGGGATGTAGAGCTGGATCATGAAGGCGTTGATCATGACCAGGTCGCCCAGGCTCATGCGGCCGTCGACGACGCCCTGCGTCGCGCGCCACAGCATGGCCACCAGCGCGGCGGCGATGATCACCTGCTGCCCGCTGTTGAGCAGCGACAGCGTGCGCTGCGACTTCAGCTGCGCGCGGCGCAGGCGCTCCAGGCTCTCGTCGTAGCGGGCGGCCTCGAAGTCCTCGTTGTTGAAGTACTTCACCGTCTCGTAGTTCAGCAGCGAGTCGATCGCCTTGCTGTGCGCGTGCGAGTCCAGCTCATTGAGCAGCTTGCGGTACTTGGTGCGCCACTCGGTGACCACGATCGTGAAGACGATGTAGAAGACCAGCGCCGCGCCGGTGATCCAGGCGAAGAGCACATCGAACTTGACCGCGAGCAGGCTGAGCACCAGCACGACCTCGACCAGCGTCGGGAAGATGCTGTAGAGCGAGTACGAGATCAGCGCATGCACGGCGCGCGTGCCGCGCTCGATGTCGCGGGTCATGCCGCCGGTCTGGCGCTCCAGGTGGAAGCGCAGGCTGAGGTCGTGCAGGTGGCGGAACACCTGCAGCGAGATGCTGCGCGAGGCGCCCTCGGTGGCCTTGGCGAAGATCAGCTCGCGCGCCTCGGTGAACAGTGAGGTGCACAGCCGCAGCATCCCGTAGGCGAGCAGCAGGCCGGCCGGCACGACCATCATGGCCTGGGCGCTGCCGGCGGGGATGTCGAGGCTGTCCACCAGCTTCTTGAGCAGCAGCGGCACGCCGACGTTGGCCAGCTTGGCCGCGACCATGAAGGCCAGCGCGATGCCGACGCGCCAGCGGTAGCGCCAGAAGTACGGGAGCAGGCGGGCGATGGTGTGCCAGTCGCCGCGCGCCTCGGGCGGGGCCGCGGTCGCAGTGGACGTGGCGGCGCCATCGGTGGGAGGAGCAGCGGGCGTCGGCGTGGTGCCGGCGAGTGTGGAACGGCGCATGGAGAAGGGGCGTGGGCCTGCCGTGGAGTCGGGCATCCGCCCTGGCGAGGGCGGACATGCTGGACGACAATGCCGCTCATTGTCACCGTTTGCCCATCATGAGCGACTCCACCGATCCGAATGTCCCCGCCAGCACGGCCAGCCCCGCTGCCCACCCGTCGGGCGCGCCCCTGCTGTCGCCCGAAACCATCGGGCCGCGCGAGCTCGTGATGCGCGTGATGCCGATGCCGGCGGACGCCAACGGCAACGGCGACATCTTCGGCGGCTGGATCATGGCGCAGGTCGACCTGGCCGGGTCGGTGCTGCCGGCGCGCATCTCGCGCGGACGCATCGCGACGGTGGCGGTGAACCAGTTCATCTTCAAGCAGCCGGTGTCGGTGGGCGACCTGCTGAGCTTCTACGCGCAGATCACGCGCATCGGGCGCACGTCGATCACGGTGCACGTCGAGGTCTTCGCCGAGCGCAACCCGGCCAATCCGCACGTGGTCAAGGTCACTGAGGCCAACCTCACCTACGTCGCGATCGATCGCGACGGCAAGTCGCGCGTCTTCGGCGACGCCGTCTGAGCCCCGGCCCCGGGATGGGGCCGTCCGGCTGGTCTGCGCCCCATGGTGCGAATGGACATCCGCCCACAAGGGTTTGTACGTAGATCCCGCAAACGTGGAAAGTTCACGGGTGGGATACTGCCCGGCCAGGGTGCGCAGACACGCCGGTGACGGCGCCTGCGGCCACCCGCAACCGGAGCCGTACCCATGCTGACCCCCTCCGCTTCCGACGCGCCGGCCTCGCCCGTGCCGTGGTATCGCCATCTCTACCTGCAGGTCGTGATCGCGATCGCCATCGGCATCACGCTCGGATATCTCGAGCCGGCCCTGGCGGTCAAGTTCCAGCCGCTGGGTGATGCCTTCATCAAGCTGGTGAAGATGATCATCGCGCCGGTGATCTTCCTGACCATCGTGACCGGCATCGCCAGCATGACGCAGCTCAGCGCCGTGGGCCGCGTGTTCGGCAAGGCGATGGCCTACTTCCTGTTCTTCTCCACGCTGGCGCTGATCGTCGGCCTGGTGGTGGCCAACGTCGTGCAGCCGGGCGCCGGCATGAACGTCAACGTGGCCGACCTGGACCAGAAGGAAGTGCACCGCTACGTCGAGAAGACGCATGACCTGACCCTGGTCAGCTTCCTGATGGACGTGATCCCGAAGTCGCTGATCGGCGCGCTGGCGGACGGCAACATCCTGCAGACGCTGTTCGTGGCGGTGCTGTTCGGCATCGCGCTGGCGCTGACGGGCGAGCGCGGCAAGCCGGTGCTGACCTTCTTCGAGGCGCTGACGGCGCCCGTCTTCCGGATGGTGCACATCCTGATGAAGGCGGCGCCGGTCGGCGCGTTCGGCGCGATGGCCTTCACCATCGGCAAGTACGGCGTGGCCTCGCTGCTCAACCTGGGCATGCTGGTGGGCAGCTTCTACCTGACCTCGCTGTTCTTCGTGCTGGTGGTCCTGGGCATCGTGGCGCGGCTGTGCGGCTTCTCGATCCTGAAGCTGATCCGCTACCTGAAGGCGGAGCTGCTGCTGGTGCTGGGCACCTCCTCGTCGGAGTCGGCGCTGCCGTCGCTGATGGAGAAGATGGAGAAGGCCGGCTGCAAGAAGACGGTGGTGGGGCTGGTCGTGCCGACGGGCTACTCGTTCAACCTGGACGGGACCAATATCTACATGACGCTGGCGGCGCTGTTCATCGCGCAGGCGACCAACACCGAGCTGACGCTGACCCACCAGATCACGCTGCTGCTGGTGGCGATGCTGAGCTCCAAGGGCGCGGCCGGCGTGACGGGCGCGGGCTTCATCACGCTGGCGGCGACGCTGTCGGTGGTGCCGGAAGTGCCGGTGGCCGGCATGGCGCTGATCCTGGGCGTGGACCGCTTCATGTCGGAGTGCCGATCGCTGACCAACTTCGTCGGCAACGCGGTGGCGACCATCGTCGTGTCCAAGTGGGAACGCGCGCTGGACCACGACGCGCTGGACCTGGCGCTGTCGGGCAGGGCGGGCGATTCCGACGACCTGCCGGTGCGCGTGGCCGGACCGGCCGAGACCGCATGAGCGATCACGCGGCATGAACGACAACGGGCCTCCAGGGGCCCGTTGTTCATTCTTCTGCGTGCGGCCGGCGTCATGGCGAGGCCCTCACGCGAGGTTTGCTGGCGGTCCTGGCGCGGATGGCGCGCGCCATCGCGGCATCGGCCTCTGCCAGTTCCTCATCGCTGAGCAATGCAGAGCCTACGCCCTCCGGAAGAAACCAACCGAGCACACACTGCTGATCTCGTACAGCCAATTGGATGTGCGTACCCGAGCGGAACTCGGTGCCGTCCAAAATCGGCCGTCCCTGATAGAAGGCGGCACGAACCAGTTGCCAAGACGGATGTCCATCCCGTTGACGCATTTCGTGCCCGATGTTGAACACCGCGCAGTCCAGCCCGCGCAGCAACATGGATTCATCCTCGGCGTCAGCAGGTCGATTGACCGGCATGGGGCGTCCGGACAGGTTCTGCGCGACCCTGAGTTCGGCCATGGCGGACTGGTACTCCCGCCGACCGGACAGCGTCGTCATGTCCCAGCATTGAGAGACACAGAGCACCGCGCCAACGACGGCAGGGGAAACAATGGGACGCGCGGAGTAGAGCTTTGAAGCCTGCTGGCGTGAAGCCTCCGCAAAACCCAGCGCACGCTCTGCATCCCCTTCAAAGAAATACACGCCGTCCCCCAGCCAGTCATAGCGATTGGCGGATGGCGTGAGTCGCGGAAGTCGCCCCTTCACCAGCCTGTCGCGAACCGTGATATCGCAGCCGTGGAATGCGAGGATCAACTGCCCCTGGTTCATTGATACCTCGGCATCAGGTTCCCCTCGTCGTCGATGATGCCGGCCTTCTTGGCCAGTTCGAACGCCACCTCCGGCGAATGCACCTTCAAACTGTCTTCGCGCGGCAGCCCAAAGGTGCCGACCTTGTGCGCCCAACTCGGCGGCTGGGTCACTTTCACCGATGCCTTCGCGACCTGCCCGCAGCGCTCGCACAGACTTTTGCGCTTCGCCGGCTTCGTGTTCTTTCCGTTCGACTTCTTGCTCATCAGGAATCACTCCAATCAACAGAGGAGTCCTCATGATTCCGAGGCGAGGTGATCTCGCCAATCGCATGTTGTCGTGCAGTTGGCGCTCGCGCTGACTTGGTCGAGTGGTGCGGATTGCGCGAATGAGGGCGGCCCGCAGACAAGGCGCCTCAGGAAACAGAAGGGGCGCCCACGGCGCCCCTCCATTCATGGCGGCATCGCCGCGGTCGATCAGAACTTCGAGAAGTCCGGCTGGCGCTTCTGGAAGAAGGCCTGGAAGGCTTCCATCGCCTCGGGACTGCGCAGGCGCGCGCCGAAGATCTCGGCCTCGGCCTGGATGGTCGCCAGCAGCTCGTCCTTCGACGAGCGGCGCATCAGCTGCTTGCTCTCGCGCACCGCGCTCGGGGGCAGCTTGTTGAAACGCTCGGCGATGCGGCGCGCATGGGCGACCACCTCACCCGCCGGCAGCACCGCATTGGCGACACCGCATTCCACCGCCTGCTCGCCGGTGAACGGGTCGCCCAGCAGGATCTTCTCGGCCGCGCGGCGCGGACCCATCAGGCGCGGCACCAGCAGGCTGGAGCCGAACTCCGGCACCAGGCCCAGGCTGACGAAAGGCATCGCCAGGCGCGCGTCGTCCGCGACGTAGACGAAATCGCAATGCAGCAGCAGCGTCGTGCCGATGCCGATCGCCGCGCCGTTCACCGCCGCCACGATCGGCTTGTCGCAGCCGACCATCGCGCGCATGAACTGGAACACCGGCGCGTCTTCATCGCGCGGCGGGCTGCCCATGAAATCCTCGATGTCGTTGCCGGAGGTGAAGATCTGCGGCTGGCCCTGGATCAGCACCGCGCGCACGGCGTTGTCGGCGTTGGCCGTCACCAGCGCGTCGGCCATCTCCTGGTACATCGCGCGGGTCAGCGCGTTCTTCTTCTCCGGCCGTGCGATCTCGATGGTCTGCACGCCGTTCACGATGGCGGTCTTGATGCTCATGAAGCACTCTCCTCGTTGGGTCTGCCGTCCGCCTGCTGCCTCATGCAGTCCGGCAACGGATGGTGTTCGGATGAATGGACGCGATCATGCCAGCCACGCGCTCACCTGCGGCCACAGGCTGCGCTCGAATCGATCGCGGAAGAAACCGAAATGGCCGATGCGGCGCTCGCCGATGTCGTTCGGCGCTATGCGGCGCATCTCCGGCCGCGCGCCGGCGTAGAAGCCGTGCAGGGATTCGGTGTTGCGGCGGGACATGAACTCGTCGTCGGTGAAGGCCAGCGAGAGCATGGGCACCGACAGCGAGGCGTACTGCGCGCGCAGGGCGTCGCCGCCCTCCCCCATCATGTACTCGCGGTCCAGGCACCAGCGTCGCCATTGCGCCATCACGCCGCGCGGCAGGTCGCCGACCTTGCGCAGCTTGCGACCCGGGAAGTAGCCGAAAGCCGGCAGCGCCAGCGGGACCACGACGTACCAGAGCCACCAGACATAGCGGCGCAGGCCGATCGAGTTCTCGCGCCAGTAGCCGCTGCCGCAACCCACCGTCACGGCGCGCGACACGCGCGAGCGGTTGGGCAGCATGCCCAGGATCTGGCCGCCGAGGCTGTGGCCCAGCCAGTGGATCTCGCGGCGGTCGCCGAGCAGGCGGTCGAGGTGCGACAGCGCGGCAGCGGCGTCGCGCTCGGCCCAGGTGTGGATGTCGGCTTCGAGCCCGCGCAGGGAGCGCTTCATCTCGTCCGGACGCGAGGCGCCCATGCCGCGATAGTCGAAGCTCATGACGAGCCAACCCTGCTGCGCCATCCAGCGCGCGAAGGCGGCGTAGTAACGCTGTTCGACACCCATCGCAGGAGCGATCAGCAAGCCCGCCTTCGCGGTCGCCGCGTCGCCGTAGAGATGGCCTCGAAGCTCGAAACCATCCTCCGCTCGGAAACTGATCATCGCGATCTCCCGATGCTCTTCGCGTCCTGCTCAGGGCGCCTACCTGCGCTTGGCCAAGCGCGGGCTCTCCACGCTGCAGGGGGCATCCCTCCGGGAACCCCCAGCAGCATTCCGGCCCCACTCGCAGTCGTTGCCCAAGGACGAGCGGACTGCGAGGGGCGGTGCGTCGTGCCTTACAGTCGCTCGATGATGCCCGCCGCGCCTTGGCCCGCGCCGACGCACATCGTGACCATGCCGTACTTGCCGCCGGTACGACGCAGGCCATGGATGACCGAGGCCGCACGGATCGCGCCCGTCGCGCCCAGCGGGTGACCCAGGGCGATCGCGCCGCCGTTGGGGTTCACCTTGGAACGGTCCAGCACGATGCCCTTGCTGTCCAGATCGTTCAGCACCGCCAGAGATTGCGCGGCGAAGGCTTCGTTCAGCTCGATCCAGCCCAGGTCCTCGGCCTTGATGCCGGCCAGCTTCAAGGCCGCCGGGATCGCCTCGATCGGGCCGATGCCCATGATCTCGGGCGGCACGCCGCGCACGGCGAAGGAGACGAAACGCGCCAGCGGGGTCAGGCCGAAACGCTTCACCGCGGCTTCCGACGCCACGATCAACGCGCCCGCGCCGTCCGAGGTCTGCGAGCTGTTGCCAGCCGTGACGCTGCCCTTGGCGGCGAACACCGGCTTGAGCTTGGCCAGGCCTTCCATCGACGTGTCCTTGCGCGGACCTTCGTCGGTGTCGACGATGCGGCTCTTGACGATGACGCCGTCACCGTTCAGGTCGGGCTGGCGATCCTTCAGCTCGAACGGGGTGATCTCGTCCTTGAAGAAACCCCCCTCGATCGCGGCCAGCGCGCGGCGGTGCGATTCCAGCGAGAACTCGTCCTGCGCCTGGCGCGAGACCTTCCACTTGTCGGCGACCTTCTCGGCCGTCAGGCCCATGCCGTAGGCCAGGCCGATGTTCTCGTCGCGCTCGAAGATCGCGGGCGGGAACGAGGGCTTGTTGCCGCCCATCGGGACCATGGACATGGACTCGACGCCGCCGGCGATCATCACTTCGGATTCGCCGACGCGGATGCGGTCCGCCGCCATCGCCAGGGCGGTGATGCCCGAGGCGCAGTAGCGGTTCACCGTCACGCCACCAACCGTGTTCGGCAGGCCCGACAGCACGGCCGCGACGCGGGCGATGTTCATGCCCTGCTCGCCCTCGGGGAAGGAGCAGCCGATGATGGCGTCCTCGATCACCGACGGGTCCAGGCCCGGCACCTGGGCCATGGCGGCCTGGATGACGCGCGACAGCATCTCGTCCGGACGGGTGTTCTTGAAGTAGCCCCGGCCCGACTTGCCGATGGGCAGACGGGTGGCGGCGCAGATGTAGGCGTCTTGAACTTGCTTGCTCATGATGGATTCCTTGTGTGCCGCTCGGATCAGTTGCGGACCGGCTTGCCGGTCTGCAGCATGCCCATGATTCGCTCTTGGGTCTTCGGATGCTCGAGCAGGCTGCAGAAGTGCTTGCGCTCCAGCGACATCAGGTATTCCTCGGTCACCAGCGAGCCGGCTTCGACTTCGCCGCCGCAGACCACGTCGGCGATCAGCGAGGCCAGATGGAAGTCGTGCGCGCTGATGAAGCCGCCGTCACGCATGTTGGCCAGCTGGGCCTTCACGGTGGCGATGCCGGAACGGCCCGCGACCGGGAACCTGGCCTTGAGCGGGGCGCGGTAGCCGGAGTCCGCCATCGCCTTGGCCTGCGCCGTGGCGACGAACAGCAGCTCGTCCTTGTTGGGGACGATGATGTCGCTGTCGAGCAGGTAGCCCAGCTTCTGCGCTTCCAGCGCGGAGGTCGCCACCTTGGCCATCGCGGCGTTGGTGAAGCCGTCCTTCAGGAAGGCGAAGATGTCCGCGTTGGCGTTGCCGGCCGAGGCCATCTCCGCCGCGCGGCGCGCGATGTAGGTCAGGCCGCCGCCGCCCGGGATCAGGCCGACGCCCACTTCCACCAGGCCGACATAGGACTCCATGTGCGCGACGCGGCGGGCGCAATGCACCGCCAGCTCGCAGCCGCCGCCCAGCGCCAGGCCGCGCATCGCGGCGATGACCGGGACGCTGGCGTAACGCACGCGCAGCATCATGTCCTGCAGCTTCTTCTCTTCCGGCGCGATGCCCTTGGCGCCCTTGGTCATGAAGACCGGCATCAGCGCCTCAAGGTTGGCACCGGCGGAGAACACGTCGTCCGGCGACCAGATGACCAGGCCCTTGTACTTGGCCTCGGCGATCTCGACGGCCTTGAGCAGGCCCTCGGTCACGGTCGGGCTGATCAGGTGCAGCTTGGCGTTGATCGAGGCGATCAGCACTTCGCCGTCCAGCGACCAGACGCGGACTTCCTCGTTCTTGAACTCCTCGGTGCCGGCCTTCAGCGGCTCGACGGCGCCTTCGCCGACCAGCGCTTCGGGGAAAGCCTGGCGCTCATAGACCGGCAGCTTGGCGCGCGCCTTGAACCTGCCTTCGGCGGCGCTCCACGAGCCGTCCTTCGAATGCACGCCGCCGTTCTCGGCGACCGAGCCTTCGAAGACCCAGGCGGGCAGCGGCGCGCTCGACAGCGTCTTGCCGGCGTCGATGTCGGCCTTGACCCACTCGGCGACCTGCTTCCAGCCGGCGGCCTGCCACAGCTCGAACGGGCCCTGCTGCGAGCCGAAGCCCCAGCGCATGGCGAAGTCGATCTCGCGCGCGGTGTCGGCGACGGTGTCCAGGTGCACGGCCACGTACTGGAACGAGTCGCGCAGGATGGACCACAGGAACTGCGCCTGCGGGTTGCTCGATTCGCGCAGCAGCTTGATGCGGTCGGCGGCCGGCTTCTTCAGCATGCGCGCGACGATCTCGTCGGCCTTGCCGCCGCCGGCGACGTAGTCACCGGTGGCGAAGTCCAGACGCTGGATGTCCTTGCCGACCTTCTTGTAGAAGCCCGCGCCGGCCTTCTGGCCCAGCGCGCCCTTCTCGATCAGGCCCGCCAGCACCTTGGGCGTGGCGTAGGTCGCGTAGAAGGGGTCGTCCTTCAGGTTGTCCTGCATCGTCTTGACGACATGCGCCATCGTGTCCAGGCCCACCACGTCCGCGGTGCGGAAAGTGCCCGACGAGGCGCGACCCAGCTTCTTGCCGGTCAGGTCGTCGACGACGTCGACGGACAGGCCGAACTTCTCGGCCTCGATCATCGTGGCCATCATGCCGGCGATGCCGACGCGGTTGGCGACGAAGTTGGGCGTGTCGTTGGCGCGCACGACGCCCTTGCCGACCGCCGAGGTCACGAAGCTTTCCAGCTGGTCGATGACTTCGGGGTTGGTGGTCGGCGTGTTGATCAGCTCGACGAGGTACATGTACCGCGGCGGGTTGAAGAAGTGGATGCCGCAGAAGCGGGGCTTGATCGATTCCGGCAGGACTTCCGACAGCTTGGTGATCGACAGGCCCGAGGTGTTGGACGCCACGATCGCGTGCGGCGCCACGAAGGGCGCGATCTTCGTGTACAGGTCCAGCTTCCAGTCCATGCGCTCGGCGATGGCCTCGATGATCAGGTCGCAGTCCTTGAGCAGCTCGAGGTGTTCCTCGTAGTTGGCCTGCTGGATCAGCGCGGCGTTCTCGGGCACGCCCAGCGGCGCCGGCTTGAGCTTCTTCAGGCCCTCGACGGCCTTGGTGACGATGCCGTTCTTCGGGCCTTCCTTGGCGGGCAGGTCGAACAGGACGACCGGCACCTTCACGTTGACCAGATGGGCGGCGATCTGCGCGCCCATCACGCCGGCGCCGAGCACGGCCACCTTGCGAACTTGGAATCGACTCATGGTTTCTCCAATGAACATCCCGAGGATGTAGGAATGTGGTTGTTTATTCGACGCGGATCCAGGTCTGCGTGCGGCCCAGCATCGGCATGCCGACGAAACCGCGGACCTCCAGCTTCTTGCCTCCGTCGACCGGACGCAAGCGGACGCGATAGACCTTGCCGTTGCCCGGGTCGAGGATGTCCCCGCCGTCCCACAGCGCGGCGTCGCCGACGTTCTTCTTGACGCCGCGCAGGATCGTCAGCCCGATGATGGGCTGGCCCTTGCGCTCGTCGCTGCATTCGTCGCACTTGGCGTCCTGCTTGGCGGGATCGGTGATCTTCTCGATCTTGCCGGAGAGGACGCCGTTGACCTCGCTGATGCGGACCGTCGAGCGCTCCTGCTTGGTGTCGTCGTCGATCGTCTTCCAGACGCCGACCGGCGTGGTCGCGGCCGGGGCCGAGGCCTGGGCGAGCGCCAGGTTGGCGGACAGTCCGAGGCCCAGGGCGACGGCGGTGGCGAACAGCGGTTTCATCGTGTCTCTCTCCGTTTCTTGTCTTCGAACGCTGGCAGGGGAACGCGGGCGCCCCGCTCGAGGGGGCGCCCGTGACGCTGTCGGCTTAGAACAGCGCCTCGTCCATTTCCATGAGCGGGTTCAGGCCGGCGCGGGCGGTGCGGATCAGGCTCGCGGTCTCGGGCAGCAGCTTGGCGAAGTAGAAGCGCGCCGTCGCCAGCTTGGCGGTGTAGAACGGATCGCCGCTGTCCTTCTTCTCCAGCGCCAGCTTGGCCATGCGCGCCCACATGTAGGCGAAGCACAGGTGACCCACGACGCGCAGGTAGTCCACCGCGGCGGCGCCGACTTCATCGGGGTTCTGGAAGGCCTTCATGCCGATCTCGGTGGTCAGCTTGGTGACCTTGTCGCCGATGTCGGCCAGCGGGTTGATGAACTCCTGCATCGCTTCGCTGGTGCCCTCTTCCTCGACGAACTCGGCGATCTTCTTGCCGAACTTCTTCAGCGTCGCGCCGTTGTTGCCCAGGATCTTGCGGCCCAGCAGGTCCAGCGACTGCACGGTGTTCGTGCCTTCGTAGGTCATGTTGATGCGCGAGTCGCGCACGAACTGCTCCATGCCCCACTCGTGGATGTAGCCGTGGCCGCCGAAGACCTGCATGCAGTGCGAGGTGGCGATCCAGGCGTTGTCCGAGATGAAGGCCTTGATGATGGGCGTCAGCAGGGCGACCTCGTCCTCGCAGGCCTTGGCCTCGTCGGCGTCGTCGCTGGCCAGCGCCTTGTCCAGCTGCAGCGCGGTGTAGGCCGACAGGGCGCGGCCGCCTTCGGCGTAGGCGCGCGCGGTCAGCAGCATCTTGCGGACGTCGGGGTGGACGATGATCGGATCGGCCGGCTTGTCCGGCGACTTCGGGCCCGACAGGGCGCGCATCTGGATGCGGTCCTTGGCGTAGACGACGGCGTTCTGGTACGCCACTTCCGTCAGGCCCAGCGACTGGTTGCCGACGCCCAGGCGGGCGGCGTTCATCATCACGAACATCGCCTGCAAGCCCTTGTTGGGCTGGCCGACCAGCGTGCCGACGGCGCCGTCCAGCACGATCTGCGCGGTGGCGTTGCCGTGGATGCCCATCTTGTGTTCCAGGCCGCCGCAGTAGACCGGGTTGCGCTCGCCCAGCGAGCCGTCGGCGTTCACGTTGAACTTCGGCACGACGAACAGCGAGATGCCCTTGGAGCCTTGCGGCGCGTCCGGCAGGCGGGCCAGCACCAGGTGGATGATGTTCTCGGCCAGGTCGTGCTCGCCGGCGGAGATGAAGATCTTCTGGCCGGTGATCTTGTACGTGCCGTCGGCCTGCGGCTCGGCCTTCGAGCGCAGCAGGCCCAGGTCGGTGCCGCAATGCGGTTCGGTCAGGCACATGGTGCCGGTCCACACGCCCGAGGTCAGCTTGGGCAGGTAGGTGGCCTTCTGCTCCGGCGTGCCGTGCGCGTGCAGCGCCTCATACGCGCCGTGGCTCAGGCCGGGGTACATCGTCCAGGCCTGGTTGGCCGAGTTCATCATCTCGTACATGAACTGGTTCAGCAGGACCGGCAGGCCCTGGCCGCCAAACTCCGGATCGCACGACAGCGCGGGCCAGCCGCCCTCGACGTACTGCGCGTAGGCTTCCTTGAAGCCCTTGGGCGCCTTGACCTCGTGCGTGGCCTTGTCCAGCGTGCAGCCTTCCTGGTCGCCCGACAGGTTGATCGGGGTCAGGACTTCCGAGGCGAACTTGCCGCCCTCTTCCAGCACCGCGTTGATGGTGTCCTCGTCGATCTCGGCATGCGCGGGCAGCAGTTTCAGCTCGTCGACCGCGTGCAGCAGTTCGTGCAGCACGAACTGCATGTCGCGCAGGGGCGGGTTGTACTGGGGCATGGGGGCTCTCCTGAGGAATGGTTCTGTGAAAGGATAGGAAGGGACTCGCCCCGCTCAGGCGCGCTTGCGGCCCGGAGCCGCGGCCCCGGTGACGCCGGCGGCAGCGGCGGTGGCGGAGGGAGGCGGCGCCTGCCGCGTCTCGGCGTCGGCCTTGCGGCCGGCCGGCGTGGCGAAGCTGTCGAGGATGCGCTCCAGGCCCGTGCGGGCCCGGGCCAGCGCGCCGTCGCTGCGCAGGAAGCGCGCATCGTGGTGCAGCGACAGGATCAGGCCGTGCATCTCGAAGAGGACCTGGTCCGGATCGGCGTCCGGCGCGAGGTGGCCGACCTCCTGCGCGAGCAGGATGGCCTTGCGGATCGCCGCATGCCAGTCGCGCACCATGCCGACCAGCGCGTCGCGCACCAGGCCCGGCCGGTCGTCGAATTCGACGGCGCCGCTGATGTAGATGCAGCCCGAGTCGACCTCGACCGAGGTCCGGTGCACCCAGCGCTCGAACAGCGCGCGCAGGCGCGGCAGGCCGCGCGGCTGGCGGATCGCGGTGTAGAAGACTTCTTCCTCGAACTTGGCGTGGTACTCGCGCACCACGGCGATCTGCAGTTCCTCGCGCGAGCCGAAATGGGCGAAGACACCGGACTTGCTCATCTTCGTCACGTCGGCGAGCGCGCCGATGGACAGCCCCTCCAGCCCCATGTGCGAGGCCAGGCCCAGCGCCGCGTCGAGGATCGCGGCACGGGTCTGCGCGCCCTTGTGCAGCGAGCGCGAGCCGCTGCGCGACGAGGCGATCGGCTTGGCGGCCACTGGCTTGGCGGAGGTGAAGGAGGATGTGGACACGGTGCCCGGAATAATAAAACGAACGATCGTTCTATTTTGAGCAGTTCCGGACCGGAAACGCAATCCTTGACCACCCTTTTTTAGTGATGGCGGCCTAAAAACCAGCCTCGGGTTTACCCGCAGCTGCCAGCGCCGGCTTCTCTGCGACGCTGGGTCTCCCGCGGGGCGTCGGCGCCGAAGTGACCTTAGGCAACGCGGGCCCGCCGGATGCCGGCATAGACTGGCACAAACAGGGAGCCAGAAGAATGCACAAGCCATCGAATGGCGCGATGGGCGTGTTCCGGGTTCTGGTGTGCCGGGTCCAGTCCCGGTGGTGCGGCCTGCCGCTGGACGCCGTCGAGGAGACCCTTCGGCCGCAGCCGCTGCGGCCGCTGGCCTCGCCGCCGGTCCACGTCCAGGGCCTGGCGCGCATCCGCGGCGACTGGGTGCCGGTCGTCGACCTGGCGGGGCTGCTGGGCCTGGCGCCCGTCGCGCCCCGCCGCTATGTCGTCGTGCGCGCCGGCGAGCGCCGCGTCGCGCTGGCCGTGACCGAGGTGCTCGGCCTGCACGCCCTGCCGGCCGGCACCGTGCGCGAGCTGCCCCCGCTGCTGCGCGATCGCGCGCACGGCGCCATCGCCGCGCTGGCGGAACGCGACGACGACCTCATCGCCGTCCTCGATCAGGCCCGCCTGCTGCCGGCCGAAATGCTGGATGCGCTGGCCGTGCTGGCCTCGCTCCCCGACGCCGTCGGCCCCGCCAGGGAACCGGCCGGACAGGCTGCACAGGCTGCACAGGCCGCACAGGCTGCACAGGCCGCACAGGCTGCACAGGCCGCACAGTCCGGCGCAGCGCGGCCGCCGCCCCGCCCGGGAGCCGGCTCATGACGCGCGCCGCGCCGGCCGCCGTCGACTTCCCCGCCTTGCTGCCGCGACTGCGGGCCCTGCTCGCCGCCCGCCTCGGGCTGCATTTCGACGACCGCCAGGACGACCGCCTCACCGCGGCGCTCGCGCGCGTCGCGGGGCCGGTCGGCCCGGCGCGCTTCATCGACCAGATGGAGCTGGCCCCGACGCGCGCGCGGCTGGACGCGCTGGCGGCGGAGCTGACCGTCGGCGAGACCTTCTTCTTCCGGCATGCCGAGCAGTTCGACGCGCTGCGTTCCGACCTGCTGCCCGCGCTGGTCCGGGGCATCTGGGACCCCATCCAAGTTGCACCGGGCAGCCAGCCCAGGCCGCTGCGGCCGCTGCGCGCGCTGTCCGCCGGCTGCGCCAGCGGCGAGGAGGCCTACACCCTCGCGATCACGCTGCACCGCGCCGGCCTGCAGACGCAGGGCGTCGACTGGGAGGTGCTCGCGGTCGACCTGAACCCGGCGGCGCTGGCGCGCGCCGCCGCGGCCCGCTACGGCGAGTGGAGCCTGCGCGCGACGCCGCAGGCGCAGCGCGACCTCTGGTTCCACCGCGTCGATCCCGGCGCGTGGACGCCATTGCCGGCGATCCGCGAGCGCGTGCGCTTCGCGCAGCGCCACCTCGGTCTGCCGGACGCGATGTTCTGGGCGCCCGGCAGTTTCGACATCATCTTCTGTCGCAATGTGCTGATCTATTTCGAGCCCCAGGCGCTGCACCAGGCGATCCGCAATCTGACCGGCGCGCTGGCGCCGGGCGGCGCGCTCTTCCTGGGCCATGCCGAGACCTTGCGCGGCAAGGAGGTGGCGCAGGAGGCCGGCCTGGTGCTGCGACAGGCGCACGGCTGCTTCTACTACCGCCGCGAGACGCCCCCGAGCGACCGCGCCTGGCCTTTCGCATGGTCCGCGACGGCGGCACCGGGGCACCCGTCCGCCGTCGTCGCCGGCGCCACCGCCGGCCTGGGGGCCCAGGCGCCTGCCGAGCGGATCGCGAGCCTGGCCGGCGCGCAGACGCCGTCGGGCATTCCCGGCCTGGCCGACGAGGCCGTCGGCCAGGCCGGGAATGCCCTGCTCGACGAGGCGCTGCAACTGATCGAATCCGGCCAGGTGGAGGACGGCCTGCGCGCCTGCGCGCGGCTGATCTCGCCCGGCACCCCGGCGGCGCTGCAGGCCGAAGGGCTGTACCTGCACGGACTGGCCATGGAGGAGCGCGGCCAGTTGCCCGCCGCCGAGTGGCACCACCAGCGCGCCGCCGCGAAGGACGCCTCCTTCGCCCTGCCGCACCTGCGGCTGGGCCTGCTCGCCCGGCGCCGCGGCGAGGTCGTCGCCGCGCGCCGCGAGCTGGCCCGGGCGCTGGAACTGCTGGCCGAAGAATCGGCGGGGCGGCTGCGCCGTTTCGGCGGCGGCTTCGACCGCGACGACCTGCGGCGCCTGTGCCGCGACGAGATGCAGGAGACCCGCGCATGACGCAAGCGTCCCGCGAGCTGCTGGCCGCATGGCGGGCGTCCTTCGACCGCTCGTTCGGCGAGCCCCGCCGCCACGCCGACGACGAGGCGGTCCTCGACGTGCTGGGCATACGGATTGCCGGCGCCCCGTTCGCCCTGAACTTGGCCGACCTGGCCGGACTGACGCCCGCCATGCCCGCCGCCCCGTATCCCGCCGCCGCCCCCGGGCTGCTCGGACTCGCCGGCCATCAGGGTCAGGTCTTGCCGCTGTACGACCTGCAGGCGCTGATCGGCCGCGGCCCCGCGGGCGACGTGCGCTGGTGGGCGATCGCGCGCGCGGCGCCGCTGGCGCTGGCCTTCGAGGGATTCGACGGCCAGTGGCGGCTCGCCGCCGGCGACCGGCTGCAGCAGGACGACGCCGCCGGCACCGGCTGGGCCGTGCGCTGCGGCGGCGCGCTGCGCCCGCTGATCGAGCTCGACGGCCTGATCGCCGCCGTCTCGGCCAACGCGCGGCCCGGGGCTGACCACGAGGCCTCGGCGTCTGAGTCCGCGACTGCCTTCACGACGACAACCAGCGCCGGCGCCGCCGGACGATGACAGGGAGACCCGTGCCATGTGGACCTTCGGAAGAAAGCTGTCGGTGGGCTTCGCGCTGTCCTTCGCGCTGCTGCTGCTCATCGGGATCCTGTCGTTCCGCGGCGTCGCCGTGCTGACGCAGACCAGCTACGAGGTGAACCGCACGCATTCGGCGGTGGGCCACATCGGCGCGGTGATGAGCCTGATGAAGGACGCGGAGACCGCGCAGCGCGGCTACCTGCTCACCGGCGAGGAGTCCTACCTCGAACCCTATCGCAACGCGCTGTCCAGCGTGCCGCGGGTGCTGGCGGAGCTCAAGCCGCTGCTGCGCGACAACCCCGCGCAGCAGGCCCGCTTCAACCAGGTGGCCACGATGATCGACGGGCTGATGCAGCTGCACAAGGAGCGCATCGACACGCGCCGCGCCAGCGGCCTGGAGACGGCGATGAAGACGGTGTCCCTGGGCGAGGGCAAGCGCCGGATGGACGAGCTGCGCGCCGTCGTCGGCCAGATGGAGGAAGAGGAGAACGACGTGCTGCGCGAACGCGCCAAGGAGGTCGAATCCACCGCCGCCACGGTGCGGGCGGCGATCGTCTGGGGCACGGTGGCGGGCGCGCTGCTGGTCCTGGTCGCGGCGCTGACGCTGAGCCGCGCGCTGAGCGGGCAGGTCGGCACGGCGGTCAAGCATGTGCAGCGCTCGTCGGCGGAGTTGCAGGCCGCGGCGAACCAGCAGGCGGCGGGCGCGCGCGAGACGGCGACCTCGATGACGGAGATCTCGACCACCATCTCCGAGCTGCTGGCGACCTCGCGCCAGATCGCCGACAGCGCGCAGCGCGTCGTGGTCATCGCGGAACAGACGGCCGGCCTGGCGCGCAGCGGCGACGGCACGTTGCAGTCGGCGCGCGAGAGCATCGCCGCGATGCGGCGGCAGATCGACCTCGTCGTGGACCACATGCTGGACCTGGGCCGCAAGTCGCAGCAGATCGGCGTGGTGCTGGACCTGGTGGGCGAGCTGGCCGAGCAGACCAACATCCTGGCGATCAACGCGACGATCGAAGCGACCGTGGCGGGCGACGCCGGCCGGCGTTTCAGCGTGGTCGCGGACGAGATCCGCAAGCTCGCCGACCGCATGACGGCGTCGACCAAGGAGATCCGGCTCCAGATCGACGACATGCGCGGCGCGGTCAACACCACCGTGATGGCGACCGAGACCGGCTCCAAGGCGGTGGACGCGGGCGCGCGCCAGTTCGACGACGTCGCCGCGAGCTTCGCCAAGATCGCCGGCCAGGTCGTCACGACCACCGACGCCGCGCGCGAGATCGAGCTCTCCACCAAGCAGCAGGCGACCGCGGTCGAGCAGTTGAACGTCGCGCTGTCCAACACCGCGCAGGCGTCGCGCGAGACCGAGGCGAGTTCCGGCCAGACCTCGCAGACCGCCACCGAGCTGGCGGAGATGTCGCGCGACCTGCTGCGCCTGGTGCAGGCGCAGCCCACCTGATCGATGAACTGATCGACGACCTGATCGACGACCTGATCGAGACCCCCCACCGTGGCCAAGGACCCCTACCGCTTCTTCCGCGTCGAAGCCCGCGATCTGCTGCGGCAGATGAGCGAGGCCGTGCTCGCCGCCGAGCAGGCGCCCGCGCCCGACCTGCCACCCCGGCTGCTGCGGCTGTCCCACACGCTCAAGGGCGCCGCGAGCGTCGTGCGCCTGCCCGCCATCGCGGCGCAGGCGCATGCGATCGAGGACCTGCTGACGCCGCTGCGCGACAGCGGCGACGCGCCGGGCCGGGCCGAACTCGACGCGCTGCTGGCGCTGATCGACGCGGCGGAGGCGTCGATCACGGCGCTTGATGCACCGGCACAGGCACAGGCACAGGCACAGGCACAGGCACAGGCAAAGGCACAGGCACAGGCACCGGCGCAGGCGCCGGGTGCGGGCGCGCCGGCATCCACGTCCTCGCCGGCGGGCGGTCCCGCGTCCTCGGCGACGCGCGTCGGCTCCGCCGATGCAGCGGGCGCTTCCCGCACGACAGGCGTCACCGCTGCCAGCCCGCAGACCGATGCGGTCGACGCGCGCTCCGCGATGGCCTCCCGCCCCGATCCGGCCGACGAGCCCGTGGGCGCGATGCTGACGATCCCGCAGCTGATGCCCGAGGAGGTCGACGGCCTGCTGGCCGACATCGCGCGCACGCAGGGTCACCTCGCGCCGCTGGAGCGCGCCGGCCTGCTGCTGCGCGAGCTGCGCGGCGCGCTGCAGGGTCAGCAGGAGACGCTGGCCGGCCCGCTGGCGCGCATCGAGGACCAGATCGAGCGCGGCGCGCGGCAGCTCGCGCGCGAGCTCGTCGCCCTGCGCGACAGCGCCGAGCAGCTGCGGCTGCTGCCGGCGTCGCAGCTGTTCGCGCCGCTGCAGCGGGCGGCGCGCGATGCCGCGCGCTCGCAGGACAAGCAGGCGCGGCTGACCGGCCACGGCGGCGACGTGAAGCTCGAGGCCGCGCTGCTGAACGCCCTGTCCGGCGCGCTGGTGCAGATGGTCCGCAACGCCGTGGCGCACGGCATCGAATCGCCGGCCGAGCGCATCGCCGCCGGCAAGCCGCCGCAAGGGCTCATCGACCTGCGCATCGAGCGGCGCGGTCGCGAGGTCCTGTTCTGCTGCTCGGACGACGGCGCCGGCCTGGATCTCGACGCCGTGCGCCGCACCGCCGTCGACAAGGGCGTGCCCGGCGCGGCGCGGCTGGACGACGACGCGCTCATCGAGCGCCTGCTGCGCGGCGGCCTGAGCACGGCGCGGCGCGTCGATGCCCTGGCCGGGCGCGGCGTCGGCATGGACCTGGTGCGCGACACGGCGGACCGGCTCGGCGGGCGGCTGACGCTGCGCAGCCGGCGCGGCGAAGGCACGACGGTCGAGCTCTGCGTCCCCTTGCAGCTGGCCGCCCTGCGCGCGATCCGGCTGTGCGCCGGCACCGTGTCGGCCTGGGTGCCGCTGGAGGCCGTCGAATGCGTGCTCCAGCGCCCCGAACTCAACGGCTCGCATGTGGCCGTCGGCGACGAGCTGCTCCCTCATCTGTCGCTGGCCGAGGCGCTGCGCCCCGGCGTCGCGGCCCCGCCGCCGCGTTCGGCGCTGGTGCTGCGCGCCGGCGGGCAGCGCGCGGTCCTGGGCGTGGATTCGCTCGACGGCGTGACCAGCGTCGTGCTGCGGCCGCCGCCGGCCTTGCTGCCGCCCTCGCCGCTGATCTCCGGCCTGGCGCTGGACGCGGCGCAGCAGCCGGTCCCGGTGCTCGCGCCCGAAGGCCTGATCGCCGCGGCACGCCAGGCGCGACCCCGCCCGGTCGCGGCGCCGGCCCGGACCGGCACGATCCTGGTCATCGACGACTCGCTCACCACGCGCATGCTCGAGCAGAGCATCCTCGAGGCCGCCGGCTATCGCGTGCACATGGCCGCCTCCGCCGAGGACGGCCTGGAAGCCGCGAAGCGCGAGCGTTATGCGCTGATCCTCTGCGACGTGGAGATGCCGGGCATGGACGGCTTCGAATTCATGTCGCGCATCCGCGGCGACGCGGCGCTGCGAGACATCCCGGCGGTGCTGGTCACCTCGCGCAACGCGCCGGAGGACCTCGCGCGCGGCAAGGCCGTCGGCGCGGACGGCTACATCGTCAAGGGCGAGTTCGCGCAGAACGAGTTCCTCGCGCAGGTCGCGCGCCTGGTCGCGCGCTCGGCGGACGCGGCCGCCGGCGGCGCGGCGCGCCAGGGGGCTGCGGCATGAGCGGCGGCATGAGCGGCGGCGGCGCAGGGGGTATCGGCGGCGGCATCGGCGGCGGCATCGGCGGCGGCATCGGTGGCCTGGGCGGCAGCGCGCCGCCGTCGGCGAGGACGCTGCGGGTGCTGCTGGTCGAGGACTCGATCACCGTGTTGGCGCACATCCGCGAGGTGCTGGCCGCGCAGCGCGACATCGAGGTCGTCGGCGAGGCGCACGACGGCGCGACCGCCGTGGCGCTGTGCCAGCAACTGCGTCCGGACGTCGTCTCGATGGACATGATGCTGCCGGGCATGGACGGCCAGGCGGCGACCGAGGCCATCATGGCCCACTGCCCGACGCCCATCCTGATCGTCTCGTCCTCGACCAACCGCGGCGAACTGCTGCGCACCTACGAGGCGCTGGCCGCCGGCGCCGTGGAAGTGCTGGAAAAACCCAGCGCCGGCCAGCCCGAAGGCGAATGGGAGCGGCGCTACGTCACGCTGCTGCGGCTGGTGGCGCGCATCCGCGTCATCACCCATGTGCGGGCGCGCATGAGCGGGAAGGCCGCGACGAGGCCGGCGGCACCGCCGTCCTCGTCGACGCCGCCCTCGCTGCCGCTCCCCCCTGCGCCTGCGGCGCCGCGTCGCGCGGTGCTGGCGCTGGGCGCGTCCACGGGCGGGCCGGGGGCGCTGATGAAGGTGCTGCAGACGCTGCCCGCGCCCGCGCCGCTGCCGGTGCTGATCGTGATGCACATCAACGCCGTCTTCAGCCGCGGCTTCGCCGAATGGCTGGACGCGCAGACGCCGCACCGCGTGCGCTACGCCCACGGCGGCGAGCGCCTGCGCGACCTGGCCGGCCAGGTGGTGCTGGCGCCGCCGGACGTGCACCTGGTCGTGCGCGGCGGACAACTCGAGCTCACCCACAAACCGCCGCGCCATTCGTGCCGGCCGTCAGTGGACGAGCTGTTCGAATCGCTGGCCGCGGAGATCGGTCCGGGCGTCGGGGCGGCGCTGCTGACCGGCATGGGACGCGACGGGGCGCAAGGCCTGCTCGCGATCCGCCGCGCCGGCGGCGCGACGCTGGCGCAGGATGAAGCCAGTTCGATGGTCTACGGCATGCCGCGCGAGGCCGCCCAGCTGGGCGCCGCCGAGCGTGTCCTGACCCTGGCCGACATCGGCCCCGCCCTGATGGGCTTGAGCGGCATGGCCTGGGGAGGGGCCCACGCATGAACAAGAGAACCCTCATCGTCGAGGACAGCCTGACGGTCCGGATGGACCTGCGGGAGGCGCTCGAGGACGCCGGTTTCGACTGCGTCGAGTGCGCGACGCTGGCGCAGGCCCGGGCCGCGCTGGCCGACGGCATGCCGGCGCTGGTCCTGCTGGACAACCACCTGCCCGACGGCGACGGCGGCACCTGGCTGGCCGAGCTGCGCGCCACGCCCCAGGGCGGCGGCGACTGCGTCGTGCTGATCCTGTCCAACGCCTCGCAGGCCGGCGACCGGCTGCGCGGCATCGCGCACGGCGCGGACGAGTACGTCGGCAAGCCCTACGACCGCACGTACGTGGTCGACCGCGCCCGCGAGCTGGTGCGCCAGCGCCAGGCGCGCGTGCAGACGCCGGATCCGCATGTCGCCTCGGTGCTGCTGATCGACGACAGCGAGACCTTCCGGGAGGCGCTGTGCGACGCGCTGGAACCGCAGGGCTACGACATCCACATGGCCGCGCATGGCGAGGAAGGCCTGCGCCAGGCCGCGGCGCTGCGGCCCAACGCGGTGATCGTGGACCAGCACATGCCGGGCATCGACGGCGCCGCGGTGATCCGCCGGTTGCGGCTGGACCCGGCGCTGCGCCACACGCCCTGCCTGCTGCTGACCGCGGACGAAGGTCCGGAGGCGGAGCTGCGCGCGCTGGAAGCCGGCGCCGATGCGTTCGCGCGCAAGCAGGACGACGTGGACCTGATCCTGGCGCGCGTCGCCGCGATGCTGCGCAGCGCGAAGTCCAGCCTGCCCGACCAGGGCGCGAGCCTGTCCGGCCCCAAGCGTCTGCTGCTGGTCGACGACAGCGCGAACGTGCTGGCGGAACTCGGCGCCATGCTGCGCGACGACGGCTACGACGTGATCGCCGCCGGCACCGGCGAGCTGGCGCTGGAACTGCTGGCGGTGCAGCCGGTGGACGCCGTGCTGCTCGACGTGCAGATGCCCGGCATCGGCGGACTGGAGACCTGCCGGCGCATCAAGTCCGCGCCCGCCCTGCGCGACATCCCGGTGGTGCTGCTGACCGCCTTCGAAGGGCGGGCCTCGATGCTGGCCGGGCTCGAGGCCGGCGCCGACGACTACGTGGTCAAGGCCAACGGCGAGGTCGAGCTGCTCAAGGCCCGGCTGCGCGCGCAGCTGCGCCGCAAGCAGTTCGAGGACGAGGCCCGCCGCGTCCACGCCGAGCTGCACAGCAGCGCGATGGAGGCCGCCGAGGCGCGCGCCGCGCGCGACCTGGCCGACAGCCGCGCCGAGCTGCTGGCCGTGCTGCAGCAGCGCAACGACGCCCTGGAGCAGCTCAACGCCGAACTCAGCCGCGCCAGCAGCGCCAAGACCGCCTTCCTGTCGACCATGTCGCACGAGCTGCGCACGCCGCTGAACGCCGTCATCGGCTTCGCGCAGCTGATGCGCGACGGTGCGGCGGGGCCGGTCAGCGACCGCCAGGCCGAGTTCTGCAACCACATCCACAACGCGGGGCAGCATCTGCTGTCGCTGGTCAACGATCTGCTGGACATGGCCAAGATCGAGGCCGGCCGGGTCGACCTGGACATCGAGCCGGTCGACCTCGACGAGCTGCTGCGCGACGCGCTGACCATCGTCCAGGAGCGCACGCGGCTGAACCGCATCCAGATGGACTTCTTCGGTGTCGGCGGCAACCAGCGGCTGTGCGTCGACCGCCGCCGGCTGCGGCAGATCATCTACAACCTGCTGTCCAACGCCGCGAAGTTCACGCCCAAGGGCGGGAACATCCGGCTGGAGGCGCGCCGGGTGACGCGGCTGCGCGCCCGCGAGGCGCTGCCGGGCTTCCCGGACGGGCGGCGTTCGGAGCTGCCGGACAGCGAGTACGGCGAGTTCATCCAGATCAGCGTGACCGACAACGGCATCGGCATCCCGCGGGAGGGACTGGACAAGCTCTTCCAGCCCTTCAACCAGGTCCGCAACGTGCTGACGCACAAGGTCGAGGGCACCGGCCTGGGACTGGCGACGGTGGCGCGCCTGGTGCAGCTGCACGGCGGCGCGGTGGCCGTGAGCAGCGCGCCGGACCAGGGCAGCTGCTTCACCTGCTGGCTGCCGTGGCGCGATCCGGTGGTGCCCGACGTCATCCTGCCGGACGAGCCCGGCGCGCGCCCGCTGGCGCTGGTGATCGAGCACAACGCGCCGGCCGCGGCGCTGATGCAGACGCAGCTGAACGCGGCGGGCTTCCGCGTGCGCCACGTGTCCTCCGCGGAGGCGGCGTTGGCGCTGGCGCCGCAGCTGCGGCCCGACCTGATCACGCTGGAGGTCAACCTGCCGGGCGGGCTGGACGGCTGGGAGCTGCTGTCGCGCCTGAAGAACCTGCCGGGCTGGGCGCACATCCCGGTGGTGGTGGTGTCGGTCGATGCGGGGCAGGAGGTGGCCTTGTCGCTCGGCGCGTCGGCGGTGCTGCACAAGCCGGTCTCGCGCAAGGCGCTGAGCAAGGAGCTGGAGATGCTCGGCTTCAAGCCGACGGCCACGCGCAAGTTCCTGGTGCTGGCGATCAGCGACGCGCCGGGCGACCTGCAGTCCCTCAGCGCGCACCTGTCGCAGCCGGGCTTCTCGGTGCTGCGCGCGACCGGCGGCAAGGAAGGCATCGAGCTGGCGCGCCGCCACGTGCCCGACCTGATCGTGCTGGACCTGCTGATGACCGAGGTCGACGGCATCGGCGTCGTCGAGGCGCTGCAGCGCGATCCGTTGACGGCGGCGATCCCGGTCATCGTCGTGGCGGCCTCGCAGCTGACGACGCGCGACCGCGAGCTGCTCAACCGCCACGTGCAGCGCGCGACCGCCGTCCGCGATCCGGCCGTCGACGGCGCGGCGCCGGCACCGGGTGCGCCGGGTGCGCCGGGCGCCCGCGGGCCGTCCCAGCCTCAGGGACACTTCATGGACGAGGTCAAGCGCGCGATCAGCCGCACGAGCTGGGGCGACCTCGATCCGCTGGACGAATGACCACGACCGGCACCTGTGGAATGGATACGACCGGCACCTCTGCCGGGCGAGACACGAGATCACGATGCAAGCGACTGCGATGCCCATGACCCTCGTCCTCGTCGAGGACTCGTTGACCATCCGCCGGCAGCTGCTGCAGCAGCTGGCGTCGGTGCCCGGGCTGCGGGTGGTCGGCGAGGCCGCCGACGAGACCACAGCCCTCACGCTGATCGGCCACCTGCGGCCGGACGCCGTGCTGCTGGACCTGTCGCTCGCGCAGGGCGGCTCCGGCCTGGCGGTGCTGAAGGCGCTGCGCAAGCAGGGCTACGCGGGACAGGTGCATGTGCTGTCGCACCAGACCGACGCCTACCGCGCGGCGGTGCTGGCGGCCGGCGCGAACGGCTTCTTCGACAAGGCCGAGGAGCTCGACGTGATGCTGCGCCAGCTCATCGGCCAGGCGGAGCTGCCGGCGCCGCAGCCGCTTTCCCCGGAGGCGCTGCGCGAGCGGCTGGACCAGACGGTGAGGCTCGCGATGCGGGACGGCTCGGAGGTCGTCGTGCACGTCATCGCGGGGCCGGCCGCCTCGCTGACGCCCTTGGCGGCGCAACTGATCGTCGGGCTGGACAGCGCCGACCTGGTCGGCTGGCGTGAGGCGCCGGGCGTTGCGCCGGATGAGGCACCAGGTGATGCGCAGCTCTGCGTCGTGCAGATCGACAGCGACGACACGCCCACGCTGCGCGAGCGGCTGGACGTCCTGGCGCCGGACACGCGGCTGGGGCAGGCGCGCCTGCCCGACGACGCGCTCTCCGCGGGTGGGCTGATGGCGGTGGCCGAGCTGCGGGCACTGGGGAAGTTGCCGTCCTGAGGCTGTGACACGCGGGCGACCGCGGTCATGACTCGAACGGGTCAGCATTTCCAGGTCATGCCCCGACTTGAACCTCGGCCAACGGGCGCCTAAGTTCGGCGAACAGCTGAAACGACGTCTCGGCGGCACCACCCTGCCCGCCCGGTACTTGAGTTGCCCCCGCCGACTGGATTACTCTTCGTCGCAGGAGGTCAACGACCGTGGACGTTCTCCAGCTGGACATCTCGGGCCGACCGCAGGCCTGGATCTCGTCGAAGGAAGCAGCGGTGCTGTATGCCAGCGACGCCATCGCGTGGACGCTGGGGGAACCCTTCCACGTCCTGCGCGGCGGGTACCAGCGGCTGACCGGGCTGCAATCGCGGATCGAGCTGCATCCGATCGTGGCGGTCCGCGGCGCGGTGCCGAGCCGCGCGTGGCGCCAGGCGCCGGCCTTGTCCAACTTCAAGCTCTTCGCGCGGGATCGCCATGTCTGCGCCTATTGCGGGCATGTGCTGCATGCGGACCTGCTGACGCGGGAGCACATCCAGCCGGTATCGCGCAACGGCCGCGACACCTGGATGAACTGCATCACCGCCTGCCGCGCCTGCAACGGCCGCAAGGGCAACCGCACGCCGGAGGAGGCGCACATGGCCCTGCTCTACCTGCCCTATGTGCCCAGCCTGCATGAGGACATGATCCTGCGCGGCCGCCGCATCGTGGCGGACCAGATGGAGTTCCTGCTGGCGAGCGTGCCGAAATCGTCGCGCCTGTATCCGATCTAGCGCGACGCGCAGCGCGATCCGCGACGCGCCGGACGCCCGGCCTTGCCCGCGCTGCCAGCGCAGTCGTTCCGCCCGGCTTAAGAGCCTCCAAAGCGGACTCCTGTAGAGTCTTTCCATGCCCCTGCGTGGGGGCGGCATGCCGCATGCCGTCGAGGTAAAGACTTGTTGCCTGGTCAACGGCGACGCACTGATGTTCGTTGGCCGTGCATCGAATGGAGAACTGAGATGAAGAAGCTGCTGATTGCCACAATGGTGGTGGCCCTGGCCGCCTGCACCACCACGAATCCCGACGTCATCCAGCGCGGCGACGCGCAGCGCATGTCGCAGGTGCAGGACGCCACGGTGCTGTCCTGGCGCCCGGTGACGGTGGACGGCTCGCAGAGCGGCGTCGGCGCGGTCGCCGGTGCGGTGGCGGGCGGCGTGGCCGGCGGCAGCGTCGGCGGCAGCCGGGAGGGCGTCATCGTCGGCGTGCTGGGCGCGGTGGCCGGCGCGGCACTGGGCAACGCGGTGGAGCGCAGCACGACGAAGGAACAGGCGGTCGAGATCCTGCTGCAGCTGCGCAACGGCGAACGTCGCGCGATCGTCCAGGCCCAGGGCAACGAGAACTTCGCCTCCGGCGAGCCGGTGATCATCGTCACCACCGGCGGGAAGTCGCGCGTGATGCGCGCACCGGCGGCGACGCGGACGAACTGAACGCTGCTCAGACGAGCGCACCTTGCGCTCGGCAACAAGACAACGAAGGGGCCTCGCAGCCCCTTCTTGCGTTTCTGGCTCCGACGATCAACCCTGGTCGATCGCGGACGCTTGCACCGCAGGCAATTGCCTCAACAGGTCGACAACACGTCCATCCACCGTTTCCCAGATCAAATGGATGTTGATGTCGATGGCGCGATGCGCAATCCGATTTCGCAGCCCACGCATGAGGCGCCACGGCACGTGCGCATTGGCGGCGAGGAACGGCTCATGCTCCGCCAGCAGCCTCGCCGCGGCTTCTTCCCAACACCAGGAGATTGAAAAGCACAGCGTGTTGCGTCTTCTTGTCTGCCAGAAAATCAACCTTGCCGAGTCCGTCCACATGGCTGCACGCGAAGCGCGCGGCTTCCTGCATGTGCTCCAAATGATCGACCACCGTGAAACGGCTCATACAGGCCGCGCCTCGGCGAGAACCTGACTGCGATACTTGGTCGGCACCTCAGGTGGCGTCAGCAGGCACACGGGAACGCCCAGCGCTTCTTCGAGGTCGAGGTAAAGCCCCCCGAGATCGAACAGTGAGGCCCCGGGCAGCGCGTCCACCAACAAATCCAATTCTTCGTTGTCTTCATCCTTGCCATGCAGCACCGATCCATACACACGCAAGTTGGTCGTGGCGGGGTACCGGGCCAGGATGGCGCCCAGTTGGTCCCGCTTCAGGGCGAGTGCTTCAGAGGGTTTCATTCACGCTCCTTCCGCTGCGGCAACTTCACCGCAGTCAGAAAAGGATAAGCCGGCTCCGACCCGCTCAAAACGAGCGGTGTTGCGGAATCACTTCACCCGCTGCTTCTCCAGCTTGCGTGCCAGCGTGCGCCGGTGCATGCCCAGCCGCCGCGCGGTTTCCGAGATGTTGAAGTCCGTCGCCGCCAGGGTCTCGTGGATGTGCTCCCACTCCAGCGTCTTGATGGACGTGGTCGCACGGTCGGTGACCTCGACCTCCGCGTCGCCCTGCGCGCGCGAGAACGCGGCCTCGATGTCGTCGGTGTTCGCCGGCTTGGCCAGGTAGTGCCGCGCGCCCAGCTTGATCGCCTCCACCGCCGTCGCGATGCTGGCGTAGCCGGTCAGCACCACGATCACCATCTCCGGATCGTGCTCGTGCAGCGTCTGCACGCAGGCCAGGCCCGAGCCGCCGCCCGCCAGCTTCAGGTCGACGACCGCGTACTCCGGCGCCTCCTCCGGGCCGCGATCGGTCAGCAGCTTGTGCACCTGCTCCACGCTCGTCGCGCGCAGCACCTGATAGCCCCGGCGCTCGAACGAACGCGACAGCGTGCGCGCGAACGCGTCGTCGTCCTCGACGATCAGCAGCAGGCGGTCGGTATCGGCGATCAGGTCATCCGGCATCATGGGCGGCATTGTCGGGGACTCCAAGAGGCGCCAGCGCGGACAGGGGCATGCGGATCTCCACTTCCGCGCCGCCGCCCTCCTCCGCCAGCCGGTTGCGCGCCTGCAGCTTCCCGCCCAGCGAGCGCACCACGTTCAGCGCGAGGAACAGGCCCAGCCCGCCGCCCGCCCGGCCCTTGCTCGATTGATACGGCTTGCCGAAGCGCTCCAGCATCTCCGGCAGGAAGCCGGCCCCGCGGTCGCTCACGCGCAGCACCAGCTCGCCGTCCTCGGCGAGCGCGCGCAGCGTCACCGGGCGGCCGGGCGCGGCCTCGAGCGCGTTGTCCAGCACGTTGTCGATCATCTGCTTGAGCCCGACGTCCGACACGATGCGCACCTTCGGCAGGTCCGGCGCCGGCAGGTACTCGAGGCCGTGATGCGGGCGCGTCGCGCGCCAGTGCCCGGCCAGTTCGTCGAGGAAGGCCTGCAGCGTGGTCACCGTCGGCGCCTCGCCGCGCAGCTCGCCCGCCGACATCAGGATGCCGCTGACGATGGACTTGCAGCGGCCCAGCTGGATCTGCATCTCCTCGATCTCCTCGCGCAGCTCCGGATCGCCGGCGAAGGGGGCCATCCGCGACCAGTCGCCCAGGATCACCGACAGCGTCGCCAGCGGCGTGCCCAGCTCGTGCGCCGCGCCCGAGGCCAGCAGGCCCATGCGGACGATGTGCTCCTCCTCGGCGGCGCGCTGGCGCAGGTCGGCCAGGCGCGCGTCGCGCTGGCGCAGGTTGCGCCCGATGCGCTGGATGAAGATCACCAGCAGCGCCGCGTTGATCGCGAAGCAGATCAGCAGGCCGCCGATGTAGTGCGTCGGCAGCGCCAGGCCTTCCATGTCCGGCACCAGCAGCGGCTGGTGCCACTGCGTCAGCGCGACGAAGCAGCCGCCCGTCACCGCCACCGTGAACCAGATGTAGCGCGAGGGCAGCAGCACCGCGCCCACCGCGATCTGCAGCAGGAACAGGAAGATGAAAGGGTTGGTGACGCCGCCGCTGTAGTACAGCTGGCCGCTCAGCACCGCGATGTCGACGAGCAGGCCGGCGAAGAGCTCGGCGTTGCGCACGCTCGGCACCCAGCGCGTGCGCAGCCAGCAGGCGACGTTGAACAGCACCAGGATCGCCAGCAGCGTCATCATCTCCGGCATGGGCAGCCGGATGTGCAGCGCGAAATGCACCGACAGCACCGTGCCGAACTGACCCGCCGCCGCCAGCCAGCGCAGCTGCACCAGCTGCTGCAGGTTGTTGCGGCCGGCCTGCAGCGCGCCCTCGCCGGAGGAGTCCCCGATGCCCAGCGCCCCGGCCGCGCTGTCGAGGTAGCGGCTGTCGTCGGGGTGGTCGTCGTCCGGATCGGGACGGTTCAGCGGCATGGTCGTGGTCTCAGTCCGCCGCGCGGCGTCGCTCCGCGCGCCACAGCCAGACGCCCACGCCGGCGAGCATCGCCGCCATCGCGAACCAGGTCAGCGCGTACTGCAGATGATGGTTGTTGAAGCGCACCACCGTCAGCCCGCCACGCGGCCACTGCGTCTGGTCGTCCGCCGCGGCGGCGTCGACGAAGTACGGCGCCACCGGCCCCTCGACGACCTTTCTCGCCTTGGCGATCGCATCGACGTCGCGCGAGTACCAGCGGTCCTGCGCCGGCTCGTTCTTGCGCAGCAGGCTGCCCCCGGGCTCCGTCAGCCGCAGCAGGCCGATGACGCGGTCCTCGCCCTGCGTCTCCGACGCCGTGCGCGACGCGCGGGTCTTGAACTCGGGGGGCACGAAGCCGCGGTTCACCAGCACCCAGTCGCCGCGTTCGGTGCGCAGCGGCGTCAGCACCCAGTAGCCGGTGCCCAGCTCGGTGCTCGCGCCCACCAGCGTCTCGCGCGCGTGGTCGAAGGTGCCGGTGAGCACGACCTTGCGGTACTCGTCGCCGTCCTTCGTGATCGCGTCCCAGCGGTCCGCGCCGGGCGCGCGCTCGGGCGCGGCGGCCAGGCGCTTGTCCAGCCGCGCGATCAGGTCCTCCTTCCAGGCCAGCCGCTGCACCTGCCAGACGCCGAGGAAAACGAACAACACAAACGAAAGGGCCGCGCCCAGCAGCAACGCCCAGAAGGCGATGCCGCGGCGCGGCCGCAGCGGTTCCGGGGGGAACTCGGTCATCAGGGCATGTTGCGCATGTCGTGGACCGGCATCATGTTGCTGTTCAGGTGGAACATCACCCAGATCGAGCCGGCCAGCATGATCACCACGACGGCGATCGTGAAGATCAGCGACAGCATGGACCAGCCGCCCTCGACCTTCGAGTTCATGTGCAGGAAGTAGACCATGTGGACCACGATCTGCACGGCCGCGAAGCCCAGCAGCACGATGCCCATCGCCGCCGACGACGAGATCGACTTCGTCATCACCAGGAAGAACGGGATCGCCGTCAGGATCAGCGACAGCAGGAAGCCGATCAGGTAGCCCTTGACGGTGGCGTGGTAGCCGACGTCCTCGTGATCGTCGTGGCCGTGGCCGCCATGGCCATGGTCGTGGCCATGCGCGTCATGGCCGTGGTCGTGTTGGTGCTTGTTGCTCACGGCAGCACTCCCATCAGGTAAACGAAGGTGAAGACACCGATCCAGATCACGTCCAGGAAGTGCCAGAACATCGACAGGCAGATCAGGCGGCGCTTGTTCTCCTTGGTCAGGCCCAGCTTGCCGACCTGGAACATCAAGGTCACCAGCCAGATGCAGCCGAAGGTGACGTGCAGGCCGTGCGTGCCCACCAGCGTGAAGAACGAGGACAGGAAGGCGCTGCGCTGCGGACCCGCGCCTTCATGGATCAGGTGCGCGAACTCATAGAGCTCCACCGCCAGGAAGCACAGGCCGAGCACGCCGGTGATGGCCAGCCAGACCAGCGTGCCCTGCTTCTTGTTCGCCAGCATCTTGATCATGGCGAAGCCATAGGTGATCGAAGACAGCAGCAGGAAACCGGTGTTCAGCGCCACCAGCGGCAGGTCGAAGAGGTCGGCGCCCGACGGACCGGCCGCGTAGCTGCGGCCCAGGACCGCATACGTCGCGAACAGCACCGCGAAGATGAGGCAGTCGCTCATCAGGTAGATCCAGAACCCGAGCAGCGTGCCGTGCTGCGGGTGGTGGTCGCCGTTGTCGTAGAACACCGGCGTGCCGGTGTTGTTCGTCATGGTCGTTGCTTGCATGTTGGGTATCGCTCGCGGGTTCAGGCCTGGGCGGCCAGCACCTTCGTGCGGGCGTCCTCCGTGCGCTGCACTTCATCCGCGGGGATGTAGTAGTCGCGCTTGTAGTTGAAGGTGTGGACGATCGCCGCGATGACGGTCACCGCGAAGGCGACACCCGCCACCAGCCACATGTGCCAGATCAGGGCGAAGCCGAACAGGGTCGACAGGCCGGCCAGGATCACGCCGGCGCCGGTGTTCTTCGGCATGTGGATCTCCTTGAAGCCGCCGACCGGACGCTGGTGGCCGCGGGTCTTCATGTCGTGCCACGCGTCGTGGTCGTGGACCACCGGCGTGAACGCGAAGTTGTACTGCGGCGGGGGCGACGAGGTCGACCACTCCAGCGTGCGGCCCTGCCACGGATCGCCGTCGACGTCGCGCAGCTGGTCGCGCTTGAAGTAGCTCACCACCAGCTGGATCAGGAAGCTGCCGATGCCCGCGGCGATCAGCAGCGCGCCGAAGGCGGCGATCTGGAACCAGATCTGGAAGGACGGATCGTCGAAGTGGCTCATGCGGCGCGTCACGCCCATCAGGCCCAGGACGTACAGCGGCGTGAAGGCCACGAAGAAGCCGATCTGCCAGAACCAGAACGAGCACTTGCCCCAGAACGGATCCAGCTTGTAGCCGAAGGCCTTCGGGAACCAGAACGAGATGCCCGCCAGCAGGCCGAACAGCACGCCGCCGATGATCACGTTGTGGAAGTGGGCGATCAGGAACAGCGAGTTGTGCAGCACGAAGTCGGCCGGCGGCACCGCCAGCAGCACGCCCGTCATGCCGCCGATCACGAAGGTGACCATGAAGCCGACGGTCCAGTACATCGGGACCTCGAACTTGATGCGGCCGCGGTACATCGTGAACAGCCAGTTGAAGATCTTCGCGCCCGTCGGGATCGAGATGATCATCGTCGTGATGCCGAAGAACGAGTTGACGCTGGCCCCCGACCCCATCGTGAAGAAGTGGTGCAGCCACACGAGGTAGGACAGGATGGTGATCACGACGGTCGCATAGACCATGGACGCGTAGCCGAACAGCTTCTTCTGGCTGAAGGTGGAGACCACTTCAGAGAAGATGCCGAAGGCCGGCAGCACCAGGATGTAGACCTCGGGGTGGCCCCAGATCCAGATCAGGTTGATGTACATCATGGCGTTGCCGCCAAGATCGGTCGTGAAGAAGTTGGTGCCGGCGTAACGGTCCAGCGACAGCAGCGCCAGGGCCGCGGTCAGGATCGGGAACGAGGCCACGATCAGGATGTTGGAGCACAGCGAGGTCCAGGTGAAGACCGGCATCTTCATCATGGTCATGCCCGGCGCGCGCATCTTGATGATGGTCGCGATCAGGTTGATGCCCGAGAGCGTGGTGCCGACCCCCGCCACCTGCAGCGACCAGATGTAGTAGTCCACCCCCACGCCCGGACTGGCGAGCAGTCCCGACAGCGGCGGATAGGCCAGCCAGCCGGTGCGCGCGAATTCGCCGACGAACAGCGAGGCCATGCACAGCACGGCGCCGCCGGTGGTCATCCAGAAGCTGAAGTTGTTCAGGAACGGGAAGGCCACGTCGCGCGCGCCGATCT
Organism: uncultured Roseateles sp.; assembly: GCA_946886855.1. The sequence continues at coordinate 56,150 of CAMPJJ010000008.1, forward strand.
GCAGCGGCACGACGTAGTTCATGAAGCCCGTGATCAGCGGCATCGCCACGAAGAAGATCATGATCACGCCGTGGGCGGTGAAAACCTGGTCGTAGTGGTGCGGCGGCAGGAAGCCCAGCTGGTCGCCGAAGGCGATGGCCTGCTGCGCGCGCATCATGAGCGCGTCGGCGAAGCCGCGCAGCAGCATGACCAGCCCCAGCACGATGTACATGATGCCGATCTTCTTGTGGTCGATGCTGGTCACCCAGTCGCGCCAGAACGGTCCCCACAGGCGGAACTTGGTCATCAGCGCGAGGACCACGAGGCCGCCCAGGGCGACCATCGCGAAGGTGCCGATCAGGATCGGCTCGTGCAGCGGGAGCGCCTCCAGGCTGAGGCGCCCGAAGATGAGCTTTTGAACGTCAATCATCTTGGATCTCTGTTGTGCTGGCGATCCCGGCGCGGCTGTTCACAGCGGACGCACCGGGAAGCCGATCAGTTGCGGGTGGCCGAGGCCTGCCACTGCGAGGCGTACTGCCCCGCGTTGTCAGGCGTGCACAGCGCGGCCACGAAGATCCGCTTCTGCTCATTGCTCCAGGGCTTGCTGGCCAGGCCGTCGATGGCGCCCTTGCCGCCGCCGCCGGCGGCGTCGATGGCCATCATCTGGCCCATGCACATCTTGGAACCGTCGACGCAGCGATTGACGACCGCGTCGAACAGGCCGGGGGCGACGCTGGAGAAGCGGCGCACCGGCTGACGCTCGGACGGCTTCTCGAGGTCGAGGTACAGCGCCTTGGTCAGCGCGACGCCGTCGGCCTTGTTGCGCTCGACCCAGGCGGCGAACTCGTCGTTGGACAGGCCGTGGAACTTGAAGCGCATGTGCGAGAAGCCGTCGCCGCTGAAGTTGGACGAGAAGCCGTCATACACGCCGGGCTTGTTGATCACGGCGTGCAGCTGGCTCTGCATGCCGGGCATCGCGTAGATCATGCCGGCCATGGCGGGCACGTAGAACGCGTTCATCACGGTCGACGAGCTGATCTTGAAGTGGATCGGGCGGTCCACCGGCGCGACCAGTTCGTTGACCGTCGCCACGCCCTGTTCCGGATAGATGAACAGCCACTTCCAGTCCAGCGCCACGACCTCGACGTTCAGCGGCTCGACGCCGGCGGGAATCGCGCGCTGCGCGTCCAGCCGTTCCAGCGGGCGGAAGGGGTCCAGCTTGTGGGTGCTGATCCAGGTCATCGCGCCCAGCGCGATGATGATCAGCAGCGGCGCGCCCCAGATGATCAGTTCCAGCCGGGTCGAGTGGTCCCACTCCGGCGAGTAGGTCGCCTGGGTGTTGGACGCGCGGTAGCGGAAGGCGAAGACCAGCGTGAGGATGATCACCGGGACGATGATCAGCAGCATCAGCAGCGTCGATGCGACGATGAGCTGCGCCTGCTGGTTCGCGATGTCGCCCGAGGGTTTCATCACGACCATGTTGCAGGCGGTGAGGGGCAGCGCCAGAGCCAGCAGCCCGAGACGGGCCAGTGACCGGATGGGGCCGGCGGGACTTGTTTTTGCAGATGCTTTGAGGTACATGGGACTCAGCAGACCATCAGGCGTAGTTCACGCGGAACCCCCTTTCCGCCCCGAGAAGGCCTCGGGAACCCGTCGTCCGGAACCTGGTGGGGTTTCTTCCGAAGGGAAAGCGATAAAGGGGAAAACGACACTTGTCGACCGTTGCACGCCGGGCGCAGATTTTGCCCGATTGACCAAAGCTAACTATTGGACATTTTGTCCCAGGTAGGAGACGTATGAACAGCAGCACCCTTCCAACAGCCGGGCAACACCTGGCGACTGTGGGCCAGCCGCTGCCGCGAGGCAACGGCGTAGCGACGAAAGAGGAGCAGGACGCGGTCGCCCCGGGCGACATCGCGGTGGGCGTGGTGATCGGGCGGGCGTCCGAGTACTTCGATTTCTTCGTCTACGGCATCGCCTCGGTGCTGGTGTTCCCGTCGATCTTCTTCCCCCACATGGAGCGCCTGGAAGGGACGCTGTACGCCTTCGCCCTGCTGGCGCTGGCCTTCGTGGTGCGCCCCATCGGCACGCTGGTCGGGATGGAGATCCAGCGGCGCTTCGGCCGCAGCGTGAAGCTGACGGTGGCGCTGTTCCTGCTGGGGATCTCGACCTGCACGATCGCCGTGCTGCCCGGCTTCAACACCTGGGGCGGCGCGGCCATCGGCCTGCTGGCGCTGTGCCGGATCGGTCAGGGGCTGGCCCTGGGCGGATCCTGGGACGGCCTGCCCTCGCTGCTGGCGCTGAACGCCCCCGAGGGCCGGCGCGGCTGGTACGCGATGCTGGGGCAGCTCGGCGCGCCTATCGGTTTCCTGATCGCCGCGGCGCTCTACGCCTACCTGTGGAGCAGCCTGGCGACGATCGACTTCCTGAGCTGGGGCTGGCGTTTCCCGTTCTTCGCCGCCTTCGCGATCAACGTCGTGGCGCTGTTCGCACGACTGCGCCTGGTCGTGACGCACGAGTACGAGAAGAACCTCGAGGAGCATGAGCTCGACCCGTGCGACGTCGACGAGCTGTTCGAGAAGCAGGGCACCACCCTGTTCATCGGTGCGTTCGCGGCGCTGGCCAGCTATGCGCTGTTCCACATCGTCACGGTGTTCCCCCTGTCGTGGGTGATGCTGTACGGGGACCAGAACGTCACCCAGTTCCTGGTCGTGCAGATCATCGGCGCCCTGCTGGCGGCGGGTGCCATGCCCATCTCCGGGCTGATCGCGGACCGCATCGGCCGGCGCAGCACGCTGGGCATGCTGGCCACGACGATCGGCATCTTCAGCCTGTTCGCCCCCATCCTGCTGGACAGCGGGACCATGGGCCAGAACATCTTCATCCTGGTGGGCTTCGTGCTGCTGGGGCTGTCCTACGGCCAGTCCTCGGGCGCGGTGACGTCCAACTTCCTGCCCCGCTTCCGCTACACGGGCGCGGCGCTGACCTCGGACCTGGCCTGGATCATCGGCGCGGCCTTCGCCCCGCTGGTCGCGCTGGGGCTGTCGGCGAAGTTCGGTCTGTGGGCGGTCACCGCCTACCTGCTGTCGGGCGCCATCGTCACGCTGGTGGCGCTGCGCACGAACCGCATGCTGACCATGAAGGACAAGGACTGACGCCCGAAGCCGCGACACGGGCTTGACAGCCCGCGACGCGAAAAAGCAACGGCCGGTCGAGAGACCGGCCGTTTTTCTTTGGGGCGCACGGAATAACCCCACCGAATTAGATAGCAAGCTACCTAATTACAATCGTGGCCATGATGTCCTCCAGCCCCAAACCCCCTCGCACCTTGACGCGCACCGCGCGTGAGACCGCGCTGATGTCGATCGGCATGACGCTGCCCGTCCTGGAGCGCGCCTACCGCGCGCGCGCGAATCTGGCCATGGCGCACGTGGGGCTGTCCCAGGCGCTCGCCTGGCCACTGGTGATGATCGGCCGCAGCGGCGACGGATTGCGGCAGGGCGAGCTCGCGACGCTGCTGGGCATCGAGGGGCCGTCGCTGACGCGCTCGCTGGACCAGCTGATCGCCGGCGGCTTCATCGAGCGCCACGAGGATCCCGACGACCGTCGCGCCAAGACGCTGCATCTGACCGCCCTGGGCACGGGCGCCTGCGAGCAGATCGAGGACACGCTGCGCGACCTGCGCAATGCGCTCTACGACGGCATCCCGGACGCCGACATCGAGGCCGCGCTGCGCGTCTTCGCCACGCTGTCGGAGCGCGTCGGGGCGCCAAAGGCGGTCGTGCCACCGCGGCGCAGGTAAGGGCGCTGTCCAGCAGTACCGCGGTCATGAAATTCCCCTCCCTTGCCTTCCCGTCGTTGCGCATGCCGTCGTTGCGCATGCCGTCGTTGCGCATGCCGTTGCAACGGCTGCCGCGGATGCCGGCCATGCTGCGTCCCGGCTTCACCGCCGCCGAATGGCTCTTCTCGTTCAAGGCCTTCGCCGCGGCGATGCTGGCGGTCTTCCTGGCGAGCTGGGCGGGCCAGCCGCGGCCGTTCTGGGCGCTGATGACGGCCTATGTCGTCGCGAATCCGCTGGCTGGCGCCGTGCGTTCGAAGGGGCTGTTCCGCTTCATCGGCACCCTGATCGGCGGCGCGGCGGCGGTGCTGCTGGTGCCCCGCTTCGCCAACGCGCCGGAGCTGCTGAGCCTGGCGCTCGCGCTGTGGGTCGCGGGCTGCCTGTGCCTGTCGCTGCGCGACCGCACGCCCCGCGCCTACGCCTTCATGCTGGCCGGCTACACGGCCGCGCTGATCGGCTTCCCGTCGGTGGACACGCCGCTGGCGATCTTCGACACCGCCGTCGCGCGCCTCGAGGAGATCGGCCTGGGCGTGCTGGCCGCGACGCTGGTGCACAGCCTGGTGTTGCCCAACAGCCTGTCGAGCTCGGTGCTGGGCCTGCTGGACCGCACGCTGGGGGACACCCGCGCCTGGCTGGGCGACATCGCGGCGCGCCGCGACGGCGGCGCGGACCGTCGCCGCGTGGCCGGCGACATCACGCAGCTGCGGCTGCTGTCGATCCACATCCCCTTCGACACCAGCCACCTGCGCTGGACCGCCGATGCCGTGCATGCGATGCAGGACGGCGTCGCCGCGCTGACGCCGCTGCTGGCGGGCGTCGAGGACCGCCTGCAGGCCCTGGAAGCGCATGGCGGCGGCGCCGGCCGGTTGCCCGACGACGTGCGCGCGATGCTGGCGGCCATCGGCCCGTGGCTCGCCCTGCCGGCCGCCGAGGCGCAGGCCCGACTGCGCGCCCTGCGCGCGCAGCTCGCCGCGCTGACGGGCGAGGCGGCGCGCCATCGCCTGGCCGACGACCCCTGGGCGCGCCTGCTGCGCGTCGCGCTGGCGGAGCGGATGGCCGCGCTGCTCGAGGGCTGGCTGCATTGCATGCACCTGCGGGCCGACATCGACCGCGGCCTCGCGGGCGAGGCCGTGCCCTCGCGCCCCGGGCCGTCGCTGAGCGGCCCCAAGCTGCACCGGGACATGGGCATGGCGCTGTGGTCCGGCGCGGCCGCGCTGATCGCGATCCTGGTCTGCTGCGCGTTCTGGATCCTCACCGGCTGGCCGATGGGCTCGGCCGCCGCGATGATGGCGGCGATCTTCTGCTGTTTCTTCGCGGCGATGGACGACCCGGTCCCGGCCATCCACGGCTTCCTCCGCTGGACGGTGCTGTCGATGCCCTTCGGCGCCCTCTACGTGCTGGTGCTGCTGCCGCTGGTGCGGGACATGTGGACGCTGATGGCCGTCTGCGCGCCGATGTTCCTGATCGTCGGCGCGTATGTCGGCCGGCCTTCGACCTTCGGCGCCGCGCTGCCCTTCCTGTTCGGCGTGATCGGCACGCTGGTGATGCACGACACGGCGCAGGTGGACCTGACGAGCTTCCTCAACTCGATGTCGGGGCAGTTGGCCGGCGTCTTCGTCGCGGCGCAGGTCACGCGGCTGATGCGCTCCGTCGGCGCCGACTGGAGCGCCCGGCGCATCCAGCGCGCGACCTGGCGCGAGCTCGACGAACTCGCCCGCCTGCCCCGTTCCGCCGGCCGCGCGCAGGCCTATCTGCTGCGCATGCTGGACCGCATCTCGCTGCTGGCGCCGCGCGTCGCGCAGGCCGGCGGCTCGGTGCCGGGCGTGCCCACCGACGATGCCCTGCACGACCTGCGCGTCGGCGCCGACCTGGTCGCGCTCCAGGCTGCGCGCGGCCGGCTGCCGCAAGCGGCGGCGCTGCCGCTGCCGCCCCTGCTGACCGCCATCGGCGACTGGCAGCGGGCCCGCATCGCCGGTCGGGCCGACGCGATCGCGTCGCCCCCCGCCGCCGTGCTGGATCGGCTGGACGCGGCGCTCGCCGGGCTCGTCGCGGCCTACCCCACCTCGCAGGCGCTGCCGGCGGAGGCGATCCCCGCCGCCAGCGCGCTCATGGGCCTGCGCCGCAACCTGTTCCCGCAGGCGTCGACGCCACGGCTCCCTGTCGACGCCGCCGCCGCCAACGACCTCGGCGCATCCGAAGCGATGCACCCGGCCGCCCCGACTGACGCAGCTGACCCGGCTCGCGCGACCGACCTGAACAAGGAGAACCCGGCATGACCGGCGCAGTGGATTTCTTCGGGCTCTACCTGCCCTGGCTGATGCCGCTCGCGGCGCTGGCCCTGCTGGCGCTGTCCGCCGTGCGGCGGCTGCTGGCCGCGGTCGGCGCTTACCGCTGGATCTGGCATCCGGCGCTGTTCGACCTCGCGGTCTACGTGCTGCTGCTGTGGGGCCTGAGCGTCGCGTCGCTGCGCCTCCTGCACGGGCCGGGATGACGCTGGGATGACGCCGGGAAGAGGCCGCCAACCCGATGAACCACCGCTGAACTACGGCTGAACCGCCGCTCGATCAACGAATGACTTGCTCCGGACGACCGGACCCGACGACATGACCACTCCCTCCTTCGCTTCCTTCCCGCTTCGGCGTGTGATCTCGATGGCCGTCACCCTCGCGGTGGTCGGCGGCGCCCTGTGGGCGGCCGGCAAGCTCTGGGACCGCTACGAACTCCAGCCCTGGACGCGCGACGGCCGCGTGCGCGCCAACGTCGTGCAGATCGCGCCGGACGTCTCCGGCCTGGTCACCGCCGTGCCGGTGCGGGACAACCAGCAGGTCGCCGCGGGCGCGCTGCTGTTCGAGGTCGACCGCGCGCGTTACGAGCTCGCGTTGCGGCAATCGCAGGCGCAGCTGTCGGCGCAGAAGGTCGCCCTGGCGCAGGCGCTGCGCGAGGCCGATCGCAACAAGGGACTCGGCGCGCTGGTCTCGCAGGAAGCGAGCGAGCAGACGCGCACCCGAGCCGAGCAGGCGCGCGCCGCCGTCGCGCAGGCCGAGGTGGCCGTCGACAGCGCCAGGCTCAACCTGGCGCGCGCGGAGATCCGCGCCCCCTCCGCCGGCACCATCACCAACTTCGACCTGCGCCAGGGCGCCTATGCGAGCGCCGGGCATCCGGTGCTCGCGCTCGTGGACGCGGGCTCGCTCTACGTCGAGGGCTACTTCGAGGAAACGAAGCTGCCGCGCATCCACGTCGGCGATGCGGTCGAGGTCAAGCCGATGGGCGCGAGCCGCGCGCTGACAGGCCGCGTGGAGAGCCTGTCCGCCGGCATCGCCGACCGCGACCGCAGCACCAGCGCCAACCTGCTGCCCAGCGTGAATCCAACCTTCAACTGGGTGCGACTGCCGCAGCGCGTGCCGGTGCGGGTGAAGCTCGACCCGTTGCCCGCCGGCGAGCGGCTCGTCGCCGGGCAGACGGTCACCGTGCAGGTGATGCCGGGATCGACGCCTACCGCGAGGACCTCGGCGACCGCGGCGACCGCGGCGACCGCAGCGATGAACACGGAGTTGAAGTCATGAGAAGCGCGATGAGGCCCCTGTTGGCGGTGATCGCGGCGGCAGCGCTCGCCGCCTGCTCCACGACGCCGAAAGGCCCGGACTACCAGGTGCCCGCCGAGGCCGCCGTGCTGAAGCCGCGCGCTTCGGCGCCGTTCCTCGAGCAGCAACGCGCCGCGGACGCCGTGAAAACCGATGCCGGCGCCCCAGGCTCGGCGACGGCCCCGGCCCCGTTCGACGCCACGCCGCTGCCGCCGTACTGGTGGCGGCTGTTCCACGATCCCCGGCTGGATGCCCTGGTCGAGCAGGCGCTGGCGCGCAACACCGACTTGCGCCAGGCGGTGGCCAATCTCGAACGTGTCCGGGCGCTCGAGTCCGAAGTCGCCGGCGGCGAGAAGCCGACCGTCAGCGTCAATGGCGGTCCGGGCTACGGTCACCCGTCGGGGCTGTCGATGCTGAAGAAGGACTACGTGCCGCCGGATACCTCTCGCTACAGCGCGGGCGTGGGGTTGTCGTATCAACTCGACCTGTTCGGCCAGATCCGCCGCGCGATCGAGTCCTCCCAGGCGAGCACCGAAGCCGCGTCGGCCGCGCTCGACCTCGTCAAGGTGAACGTGGCGGCTGGCACGGCGCGCGCGTATGCGGAGGCCTGCGCGACCGGCCAGCGGCTCGCCTCCGCGCAGCATTCGGTCGATCTGCAGCGCGAGGCGATCGACGTCACCGAGCGACTGCAGCGCGCCGGCCGGGTCGGCGAGATCGACGCGGCCCGCGCCCGCAGCCAGCTCCAGCAGTTGCGCGCGGCGCTGCCGCCGCTGCTGGCGCAACGGCAGTCGGCGCTGTACCGCCTCGCGACGCTCACCGGCGAACTGCCCGAGGACTTCCCGCGCGCGCTGGCCGATTGCCATGTCGCGCCGCAGGTGACCGGCACGATCCCCGTGGGTGACGGCGCCGCGCTGCTGCGCCGCCGTCCCGACATCCGGCAGGCCGAGCGCGAACTCCATGCGGCCACGGCCCGCATCGGCGTCGCGATCGCGGACCGGTATCCGAAGATCAGTCTGGGCTTGTCGGCCGGCTCGGCGGGTACGCTCGCCGGCTTCGGCAAGAGCGACACGCTGAGCTGGAGCCTCGGTCCGCTGATCTCCTGGACCTTGCCGGACAACGGCATCGCCGACGCGCGGATCGCGCAGGCCGAAGCAGGCACGCGGCAGGCCGCGGCGCGCTTCGACGGCACCGTGCTGAACGCGCTGCGCGAGACCGAGACCGCCCTCAACCAGTACGCCCGCGAGCTGGACCGCCGTGCGGCGTTGCAGGCCTCGCGCGACGAGGCCGCGATCGTCGCCGGGCAGGCCCGGCGGCTGTACCAGGGCGGCAAGGTCGGCTACCTGGACGCGCTCGACGCCGAGCGCGCGCTCGCCGCGAGCGATGCCGCGCTCGCGGCGTCCCAGGCGACGCTGATCGACGAGCAGGTGCAGCTGTTCCTCGCGCTGGGCGGCGGCTGGGAGTCGCCGCCGGAACCGCCCGCAGCGGCGACACACGCCGCGCGCTGAAGAAAAAAAAGCGGCCCCTCGCGGGACCGCCTTCCTCTGACTTCACCGGCTGCTGGCCCTCACCCCCACCCTCGCCCGCAAGCGGGAGAGGGAGCAAGCGTCAGCGCGCGCTCGCGTCCTCCGCCTTCTCCTCGGGGAGGGAGTAAGAGCGCCCGTGCCTTGTCCTCCTCCTCCTCGGCCGCCCCTCAGCGGCCGTGTGCCTTCATCAGGGATAGCTGATGGTCAGCTTGTAGGGCGAGGTCGTGCTAGCTCCCGCGTACGACATCACCTTGATGTAGACCGTCTGCGCGGTCGCGCCGTTCTGGTACGTCAGCGACTCCGTGCTGCCGACCGCCTCCGAGCGCGCCAGGCCCGTGCCGGTGGACTTCACCACGTACAGGTCGTAGTCGATGCTCGACGAGGTCGGACCGGTCATGTCCACGCGCAGGCGCTGGTTGGCGGCCAGCGTGACCTTGAAGAAGTCGATGTCGGCGGCGCTGCCGATGAAGCCGGTCAGCTGGTTGCGGCTGCCGAGGGCGTTCGCCGAGGCGATCGTGTTGTTGGGCTCGACTTCGTCCGCCGCGTCGACGACGTTGTTGACGGTGAAGCTCACCGGCGCCGAGGTCGTCGTGTTGCCGGCCGCGTCGTAGGCCTTGGCCACGAGGCTGTGCGTGCCGTTGGTCAGCTGGGTCGAGTTGACGTCGATCGCGTACGGCGAGGTCGTGTCGATGTCGCGCAGCGCGCCGTCCAGCCAGAACTCCACCTGCGTCACGCCGATGTTGTCGCTGGCGGTGGCGGAGAAGGTGATCGTGCCGGTCGTGCCGTTCACCGCGGCCGTCACCGACGGCGGCGTGGTGTCGCCGCCGCTGACGCCCTGGTTGACCCAGATCGGCGCGGACCACAGCACCTTGCCGTCGTCCTGCGTGACCTTGGCGTAGTAGAAGTGCTTGCCGTTGGCCGGCGTGATCGTCGCGGTGGGGCTGCTGCTCAGCAGCGTGACCGTGCCGTTGCGGCCGGGGACGCCTTCCCAGATCTCGGTCTGCACCACCGTGCGGCCGTTCGGGTTGTAGAACCCGACGTTCAGCGCCAGCGCGCCGGCGTTGTCGAAGCGCTCGCCCATGATCTTGCCGTTGGCGCTGAAGATCAGCTGCGAGTTCTTGTCCAGGGTCGCGAAGACGCGGCGCGCCTTCAGCGCGTCGACCAGCGAAGCCTTGCTCAGCGCCGTGCCCGTCGGGATCAGCACCGCGGTCCGGTTCGTGTAGGACTTGCCCCAGTTGGCGCAGTGGTTGTCCTGGTTGGTCGCCGGCGCCACGTGGAAGCCGCGCTCCAGCAGCTTCTTCCACGAGCCCTCGTAGGAGCTGCGCGAGGTCTCGCTCTCAGTCGTGTTGGACGAGAACGCGGAGGTGTTCATCACCTCGGACATCACCATCACCTCGTCGCCGTCGGCGCTGTAGGCCATGTCGGTGCCGTTGATGATGAACTGGCCGCTCGAGTCCGGATGGTTGAACTGGCCGATCAGGCCCTGCGCGCGCATCACCGAGTACAGCGTCGCGTAGTCGTTCTTGGCGATGTAGCGGTCGCCGAAGAGCTCGTTCTGCGCGTTGTATTCCCACGAGAACAGCTCGTTGCTGTTGAAGATGTTCAGGTGGCCGCCGTTGTTGATGACGCCCCACTCCATGCCGTACACGGCGAGGAAGCCGGCGTTGGCCGCGCTGTAGTCGGCCGCGATCTGCAGGCCGCGCTGGTAGCGCGCCTTGGCCGCGGTGGCGCTGCCGCCGGTGTTGGTGCTCGACGAGCCGTCGTAGTAGTGGTTGTGGTCGGTGTTGGCGAAGATGTCCAGGCCCGCGCCCTTGGCGTACGGGAAGGCCGCATCCGGACCGAAGGCGCCGGTCTGCGCCGGCTGCGACGAGCTGCAGCTGCCGATGGCGCCGCCGCCGTCGGAGTCGTTGGTCTGGCCGTGGAAGCTGCCGTAGTAGATGGTGTAGGGCCAGGAGCCCGCGCCCACCGCCGCCGACTGCGCGCGCGCGCGCTGGTCGGCCTCGCCGGAGGCGCCCATGGCCAGCGGACGCAGCGCGCCCATCGCGATCCTGGCCGGCTTGCCGAGGGCGAAGGTCCAGCTCTGCTCGACCGCATGGCCGCCTTCGCCGGCCTGTTGGGCGGCGAGGATCTCGGCGAACTGCGCGTCGGCGCCGATCCCCTTGAGCGCGGTGTCCGCCTTGGCGCTCAGCGCCGTCAGCGTCGCGGTGTAGAGGCCGTCCGGCAGGCTCGCATCGGTGCGGCCGGCCCAGTTCAGCGCGACCGACTTGACGTCGCCGGCGTACTTCTCGACGCCGCTCCAGCGCTTGACGACGGCCCCGGCGGGCGAGCGCAGCTCGACGCGGTAGGCCAGCAGCGTGCCGGCGGGGGCGCCGACGTAGTCCAGATGGACCGCGAACTCGCGCGCGCCGGTGGCTTCGGCGCCGGTGAAGGGCACGTCCAGCGCGGCATCGAACTCGTGATGGTCCGGGTACTTGGCCGACGGGTCGGCGGTCAGCGCGGTCGCGCGGTCATCCGGCGCGGCCGTCTGCTGCTGCGCCGCCGGCTTCTCGCCGTTGAGACCGCCGCCGCAGGCGGTCAGCACGACGGCCAGGGCGCTCAGTGTGGTGACGCGAAGCACGGCGCGTCCGGTGATCGGGAACAGGGTGCGGAAGTTCATGGGATGTTCTCCTCGACGTTGTTCAGGCTTGCTTGCGGCGGCGGAGGCTCACACCCATCGCGCCCAGCGCGACCAGGGTCAGCGCGATCGAGGCGGGCTCGGGCACTTCCGGCACCTCGACCTCGGGGATCAGCGAGCCGGCGAACAGGACCATGTCGTAGCGGATGGTCCCGGCGGTGCCGTAATTGCTCGAGGCGCCGGTGGCGCTGTAGCCCTGCGTGCCGGGTGCGAACATGCTGACCAGCTGCACCGCGAAGTTGGCGTTGTTGTCGACGCCGGCGATGTCGGAGAAGTCGAAGCCCAGGCCCTTCACGAAGACGCTGTCGCGCAGCATGCGGAAGGTGGTGGCCTCGATCCAGTTCTCGCCGTCGAGCGTGTACTGCAGTGCGGTCCAGGCGGAGGCGGTGGCGCTGTTGCGCTGGTCGAAGCTCAGGACGATGTCCTGGAAGCCGGTGGTGTCGATCGAGAACCGCACGCCGGTCGTGCGGTCGCCGGTTCCTTGCGCGGCGTAGCCGGCGGTGTTCAGCGCCATCGAGCCGGCGGTGGTGTCCGACGAGCCGGACTGGCTGACGAAGGTGGTGCTGACGCCCAGCGGGTCGAAGGACGCGTTGCCGTTGTCGGTGTACGTCGGTTTGGTGGAGATGATGCCGCCCCGGTCGGGGCTGTAGCTCCACAACGCGACGGTGTCCGCGTGCGCGAGACCGGTGAGCAGAAGGCCTGCGGCGAGCAGGAAGGATTTGAATGTCATGGCGACCCTCGGACTGGATTTGGTGGAACCAAAAGTTTGCGCAAACGTTTACGGCAAAACTTTGTCGGCAAATGTGTGATGTTGTGCGCTTGACTTCACGCACGTGAAGGAACGGCCGGAGCGTAGGGTCGCTTCGTGACAAGCAGGTTGCGGGGAAGCCCGGAGGCGGGAATGCCGCACCCCGCGTTTGAGGGGGCGCGACGGCGGGATCAGGCCGACCGCCTGGCCCCGATCCCCGCGATCAGCGACCCGGCCGCCACCATCGCCGCCCCGCCCCAGAACACCGGCGGCAAGGGCGCGCTCAGCAGCACCGACGCGAACAGCGCCGACATCAACGGCGTCGCGTTGGCTGCCAGGCCGAGCACCTGGATGTTCCCGCGCAGCATGCCGATGTTCCACAGCAGGTAGGCGAGCGTCACCGCCGCGCTCGCCAGCGCGACCTGGATGACGATGTGCGTCGACCCGATCATCGGCGTCCGCGCCGCGTTGAGCGCGTGCACGATCCAGAAGCCGACCGCGCTCAAGGCCATGAAGAACCAGAGCGCGTTCTTTCCCTCGGCCATGTGCCTGGTGCAGGTGCTGTAGAGGGCCCACACGATGGCGCCGATGAAGGCGAGGCCGTAGCTGAGCGGATTCGACGCGGCGTTGTGGAAGAACTGGCTGAGCGACAGCCCTTCCGGCGGCGAGGACGCCGCGACCACGCCGGCGAAGGCCAGCGCGAGGCCGCACAGCATCGGCGCGTTCAGCCGCTTGCGACCCGCGATCGCCGAGCAGAGCACGGTGAGGCTGGGCCAGAGGTAATTGACCATGCCGACCTCGATGGCCTCATGCCGCGAGCGCGCGAAGCCGAGCGCCAGGACGAAGCACAGCTCATACCCGACGAACAGCGCGGCGCCCAGCCACAGGTAGCGACGCGGCAGCGCGCGCAGCGGGGTGCGCGTCGGCAGGAGCAGCAGCGCGGACACCGTGAAGAGCACCGCCGGCGCGCCGGTCCGGCCGAGGAACTCGATCGTGCTGCGCGTGACGCCGACGGACGTGCTCCAGAACAGGATGGCCACCAGGCCGAGCAGCGTGGCGCCGTTCCACACGGACTTGGACAGATCAGACCTCGACATCCCTGCTTTCCTTGCCACGCCGGGCGAACCGCCCCGGGGGCATGCCCACGTGCCGCGTGAACGCCACGCCGAACGGACCGACGGCGCTGTAGCCCACGCGCTCGGCGATTTCTGCGATCGACAGCTCGCGCTGCCGCAGCCATTGTTTGGCCAGGGCCATGCGCCACGCGAGCAGGTAGGCCATGGGCGCGACGCCGATCGCACGGCTGAAGCGCTCGAAGAAGGCGGAGCGCGACATCGACGCCTCCTTCGCCAGCTCGGCCACCGTCCAAGGCAGCGCGGGGGCCGCGTGCATGCGCCGCAGCGCCTGTGCCAGCTTCGGGTCGGCCAGGCCCCGCACGAGCCCCGGCGTTTGCGCCGTGCTCGCCGTCGAGCGGAAGGCCTCGATCAGCAGCACCTCCAGCAGGCGGGACATCACGATCTCGCGCGCGGGCCGATCGGCCCGGGATTCGTCGCCGACCAGCTGGACCAGCGTCGACAGGCGACGCTCCCCGGGCACGTGGACCCATTGCGGCAGCAGCGACACCAGCAGCTCCGCATCCGGCGAGCCGAGCACGCAGTGGCCGACCAGCATCCGCATGTCGACCTTCCCGTCCGGGTCGCCGACACGCGCGCCGCCGGGCATCGGCGCGATCGGCGTGTCGACGGGTTCGCCGTCGAGCGGCGGCTTGCGATCCAGGCTCGAGGTCGCGAAGTTGCGCGCGGCCGGCAGCAGGACGAAATCGCCCTGGCGCACCGTGATCGTCTGGCTGCCGGTGGGACCCTCGATCGTCAGGTGGCAGGACCCCTCGAGCGCGACGAAGTAGAAAGGCCGCCCCGTCTCGCTCCGGCGCACCGCCCACGGCGCCGAGGCGATCACGAGCTTGGAGAACGGCGCCTGCGGTCGCAGCAGCGACACAACTTCGGCCAGGGGATCGATCATCTGGACGATCTCGACAAACGAATGGACGCTGCAGTGTAGTCAGTCCGGATCATGGTCCTTATCGTGCGGACCATCCCCCACCCAGGAGTTCCTGATGTCCCGTGTTTCCACCGTCCTGATCACCGGCTGCTCGTCCGGCTTCGGCCTCGAGACGGCCCGTCTCTTCCTCGAGCGGGGGTGGCGCGTCGTCGCGACGATGCGCACGCCGCGCGAGGACCTGCTCCCGACGTCCGAAGCCCTTCGCGTGCTGCCGCTCGACGTCACCGACGCCGGCAGCATCCACCGATGCCTGGCCGACGCCGGTGCGATCGATGCGCTGGTCAACAACGCCGGCGTCGGCTTGCTCTCGCCGCTGGAAGCGGTCGACATGGCCAACGCCCGCGCGCTCTACGAGACCAACGTGCTCGGCACGATCGCGATGACGCAGGCGGTGCTGCCGCAGTTCCGCGAGCGCCGCGCTGGCGTGGTGGTGAACGTCACGTCGAGCGTGACGCTGAAGTCCCTGCCGCTGCTGTCGGTCTACACGGGCAGCAAGGCGGCGGTGAATGCGTTCACCGAGTCGCTCGCGCTGGAGCTGGCGCCCTTCCATATCCGCGCGCGGCTGGTCCTGCCGGGCCGCTCGCCGAGCACGCGCTTCGGCGACAACGCGCGCAAGCTGATGAGCTCCGACGTGCCCGACGCCTACGTGGCGTTCCGCGACCAGGTCTTCGCCGACTTGCGCGACCTGTCGGCGCCGGTGACCGTCGCGCAGGATGTGGCCGAGGCCGTCTGGCGCGCCGTCACGGATCCGCAGTCGCCGATGCGGATTCCAGCCGGCGCGGACGCGGTGGCGCTCGCCTCGGCGGGGGCCTAGGCGCAAGCCCAGGCGCTGGCCCAGACACTGACTCAGGCACTGACCCAGGCGTTAGTGCGCCTTGAGGCCCGCTCACTTACCCGCCTGATACACCTTCACGAAGTCGACCTCATACCCGATCGGGAAGATCCTGTCGTCGATCTCTCCGCCGAGGTCGCCGCCGATGGCGAGGTTGAGGATCAGGAACTGCGGCTTGTCGAACGGCCATTGGGCCGGCCCCTGGCCCAGGTTGGGATAGGCCGCGTGCACCTGGCCGTCGATGCCGAAGCGGATCTCCTTCGGCGTCCACAGCATCTGGTAGGTGTGGAACTGGGCGCAGGCGGTGGCGAGCCTGCGGCCGTCGCCGACGCCGTGTCCGCCATGCCCCGAGGTCGTGTGCACGGTGCTGAAGACCCAGTCCGGCTTCTGTCCCATGTGCTCCAGGATGTCGAGCTCGCCCGACGCCGGCCAGTCGCCCTGGCTGCCGAGCATCCAGATCGCGGGCCACGTGCCCTGGCCGCAAGGCAGCTTCGCGCGGATCTCGAAGTAGCCGTAGGTCCACTCGGCCTTGCCTCTCGTGATCAGCCGTGTCGACGTGTACTTCTGCCCGCCCCAGTCGGGCAAGGTGGACAAGGACTCCTTGCGCGCCGTGATCACCAGCCGGCCGTCCTTCAGCGCGGCGTTCTCCGCGCGCGGACCCGCGTAGTACTGCTTCTCGCGGTTGTGCCACCCCTGCTTGTTCATGCCGGTGTCGTAGGCCCACTTCGACTCGTCGGGCAGCGCACCCTGGTCGAAGTCATCGGACCAGACCAGCGCGTACCCCGGCGGCAGTCCGATCGGGCCGGTGGCTGCGCCGCCCTTGCCCGTCGCGGTCTGCGCCTGCGCCTGCGCCTGCGTCTGCGCGAGCGCGGCGCCGCCGTCGATCGTCAGGGCCGCCAGCAGCGGCAGCGCCGCCCAGCGACGCGTCAGTCGTTGCTTCATGAACCCGGTCTCCGTGTCTGTGGAATGTTCAGCGCTTCGCGCGCCGCTGCAGCAGCTGCTCGGCGTCCGCGAGCGCCGCCTTGATCGTCTTCTGGCCGCGCAGCACCTTGTCGAGCTCGGTCTGCACGACCTCCTCGGCGAACTTGGCCTGCTTGTGCACCGGCAGCGCCGTGATGCGCAACGCGTCGTCGCGCCACAGCAGCCGTGCGCGCTGCCCGCCGAGGAAGTCCACCGGCTCGCTGAAGAACGGATCGTCGTGGACGTCGCGCAGCGCGGGGAAGGCGTCGTAGGACTTGAACGCCTGCAGTTGCCGCTGCGGGTCGAGCGTCATCAGCTGGATGAAGTCCCACGCCAGACGCTTGCGCGACGGCGCCGACTTCCTCGCGATTGCGTAGAAGGTGCCGCCATACGGCGCATGCGCGCCGCCGGGCAGCGAGGACGCCCGCCACAAGCCCTTGGTCTGCGGCGCGATGAAGGCGTTGAGCTGTCCCACCAGCCACGCGCCCGAGAGCTCCGTCGCCAGCCGCCCCTGCTTGAAGCCCGCGCCCCAGTCGTTGGACCAGGCCGGCACCTTCGCGTCCAGCCCCTTCTGCCGCGCGCGCAGCGACACCTCGAACGCGCGCTCGAAGCGCGGCGAGTTCACCAGCACGCGCGACTCGGTGTCGAAGTAGATGCCCTCGCCCGGCTTCAGGCCGTCGGCGATCAGGATGTCCTTGATCTCCTGCACGTTCGCGATCAGGTAGGCGCCGGTGCGGGCCTTGATGCGCCCGCCGGTCGCGACGTAGCCGTCCCAGCTGCGCGTCAGCTCCTCCGGCGCGACCTCGGCGCGCTCGAGGATGTCCTTGCGGTAGAGCATCGTGCCGGGTCCGATGTCGGCAGGCACGGCGACCACCGCGCCGTTGCGCGCCACCGCCTGGTCGTAGGCGTAAGGCACCAGCCGCGAGCGGAAGGCCTCGATCCCGAACGGCGGCTGCCGCAGGTCGTCCAGCCCGCCGCCCTGCGCGAAGCGGCCGACGAAGCTGGACTCCAGTGCCATCACGTCCGGCAGCCCCACCGCCGTCGACAGGGCGGTCGTCATCGCCGTGTGGTGGTCCGAGTACTGGCGCATCAGGATGCGCAGCTCGACGTCGGGATGCATCGCCTGCCACGCGGGGATCGCCGCCTTCGCGATCTCGTCCATCAGCGGGAAGGCGGCGATGGTCAGCACCTCGCGCGCCTGTTGTGCCAGCGCCGGCACCACGAGCATGCCGGACCACGCCGGCACGGTCATCGCCGCAAGCATGCCGCGGCGGGTGAGCCCTTGCGGACCGTGCGCGTTGGGTTCGCCGGATCCGTCGGGTCCGCTGTCTTCGAGCCGCACCGGGTGTTCGTCGTGCGCGCTCACAAGTCGAGCTCCATCGTCAGGACCGTGCCTTCACCCAGCGATCCGCCCGGCGGCGGCTGGAGGTAGACGCCGAAGCGCGAGGCCTCTCCCGGCCAGCGTTGCGCGCTGAGCTCGGCGATCGCCGCGTCGACGCCGGGTCTCACCTCGCCGGTGTCCGGATCCACCGTCGGCACGATGCAGCGCTCGCATGCCGAGGCGTAGGTCATGCGTCGCCACCAGCCCTCGCCGTCGCGCCAGACCAGCTGCAGCAGATGGTCCTCGACGAAGGGGACCAGCGCGTCCTGCAGGCCACGCAGCACGAGGTTGGGACGCAGCCGACGCACGTCGACGCAATCGTGCCGGTGCGCCGAGAGCAGTTCGTTGAGCTCGACGACCGACCCCGTGGAGACCGCATGCAGCGCGTGGGGCGCCGTGGCCAGCATCGACGGTCGCTCGAGCTTCACGAGCCGGAGATCGTCGCCGGTGACCTCGCGCAGGAACTGCGCTGCCACCGCGCCCGCGTCGCGGCCCGGATGGATCACCATGCGGCGCTCCTCGGCATTCCAGATCAGCGCTTGCGTCGCCTCGCCCTCCGCTTCGCGCGACAGGCGCAGCGGCTGCTGCCCTTGCGCGCAGAGCAGCAGCGCGTCGGCCAGCAGCTTGGGCTGCAGCAGCGTCAGTCTCGGATGCGATCCGAGCCAGGCGAGCTCGCCCCGCGCATCGACGACGATCCACTCGCGGTCGCCGACGATGCGGCCGTCCCCGTCGAAGCGCAGATCGGACACGCGCACCCCGGCGCAGGACTTCACCGGATAGATGTACAGCGCCTCAACGCAGGCGTAGGCCGTCGACGACGCGCTGGCGCGGTCTCCGTCGGCCACCGCCCCGGCACGCCTGCCGGTCGTGGCCATCGCGGAAGCGGCGATGGGGGCAAAGTGGCCCACGTCGACCTCAGCGCGGCAACACGTAGGTCGCGATGCAGCGGGGCGGCAGCGCCGCGACGCCCGCCTGCCCGTCGATGCGCAGCGAGAAGCGGTGCTCCCGCTCGCTGCGGTTCATCACGACGACGGCGATGCTGCCGTCCTCGTTGACCGCCGCGGTGCATTCGAGGTCCTGGCTGCTCGCCGAGCACAGCACGCGAAAGGCGCCCGGCCGGATGAATCGACTGAAATGGCCGAGGTAGTCGTAGGAGCTCTGCGGCATCAGCCGGTTCTGCTCACGGTCCGCGAGCATGGGCGCGCTGCACAGGTTGCCGACGTGGTTCGGACCGCCGGTCTCGTCGAGCAGCAGGTTCCAGTCGATCCAGCCCACCGTCCAGCGGTTCAGGTCGTTGAGGATGCTGCGCCCATAACGCTCGCCGGTGTTCCACGAACCGATGTGCGGTCCGCCTTCCTGACAGCCTTCGGTGAACAGCAGCTGCTTGTCGGGGTACGCGTCGTGCAGCAGGCCGACATGGTCGAAGTGGTCCTCGACGTACCAGTGGAAGCCGCAGCCCCACACATACTTCGCGGCCTCGGGGTCCGAGTACACGACGTCCGCGCGCTGCACCATCTGGTCGCGGTTGTGGTCCCAGATGACGACCTTGATGCGCTGCAGCCCCGCCGCATGCAGCGCCGGCCCGAGGTGGTCGCGGACGAAGTCGCGCTCCTCCTCCGCGGTGTAGACGCAGGAATCCCAGCGTTGCACTGCGTCCGGCTCGTTCTGCACGGACACGCCCCAGATGGGCACGCCTTCGGCCTCATAGGCCTGGATGAACTTCACGTAGCACTGCGCCCAGGCCTTCGCATACTGCGGCAGCAGCTTGCCGCCGTTGTTCATCTCGCCGTTGGTCTTCATCCACGCGGGCGGGCTCCACGGCGACACCAGCAGCTTCATCGGCACCGACGCGACCTTCATCGCCGCCTGGATCATCGGCAGCAGCGCGCGGCGGTCGCGGTCGATGTTGAACTGCGTCAACGCCTCGTCGCCCGGCACGTCCGCATGCGCGTAGTTGCCGAGCGAGAAGTCGCAGCTGTTCATGTGGACGCGGTTGAATGTGTAGCCGTGGCCCGCATTGACGTTGAAGTAGGCCTGCAGCAGCGCGTTCGCCTCGGCGGGCGGCAGCTTCTGCCAGGTCGTCGCGGCGGCTTCGGTGAATGCGCCGCCGAAACCCTCGATGCGCTGGAAGCGCCGCGCGCTGTTCACCACCAGCTTGGGCATGCCGGCGATCGCGGCATCCGCCATCAGTTGCGCCACCGGCTGCAGCGCCAGCTCGGGCTGCGCCGCCAGGCGGGTGGAACTCGCCAGGTCCGCGCCTTTGGCGGACAGCGTCCATCGCAGGGACGCGCGCGCGCCCGCCGAACTTGTCTCCGTCATCGAACTACCTTTGTTGTCGTGTTCAGGCCAGCGCATGAAAGCGCTTTCATGACCCGAGCATAGAGGCAGTCGGGACGACGGTCAATTCAGGGATGGCCCGGAGGCCTCACACGGCCGCGTTCAGATCGCGATGGCGTCGAGCACCGTGGCGGCTCGAGCGGTCGGCCACAGCGCCAGGCCGCCGGCCAGGCTCCACGCCTGCCCGTGGCCCAGCCGGCGCAACGCCCGCGCCGCCTGCGCGCTGCGATTGCCGCTGCGGCAGAAGAAGATCACCGGCGTCTGCGCGGGCAAGGCACGCCAGCGCGGGAGCGCATTGATCAGCGTCGACAGCGGCACCGCTTCGGGCGCGAGCTCCTCGGTCGGGCTCATGCGCGCCTCGTAGGCCTCGCGGACGTCCACCAGCACCGGCTTCGGTCCGAAGCCGTCGCCCAGCAGCGCCTGCAGGCCGGCGACGTCGAGCTCCACACGCTCCGTCGTGCGCCCGCAGTCCACGCGCGCGCCGCAGGCCATGGTCTGGTATTCGGTCGGCGCGAGGTCGTGTTCCAGCACGCCCTTGCCGATCGCGAACGCCTCGGCGCTCAAGCGTCCCTTCAACACGCCGTCGAGCAGCGGCTGCGCGCCGCATTCCACGGCGAGCGTCGTCGCGAAGCGGTCGTCGTAGTCGTGGCCGGGCAGCAGCAGGCCGTGCAGCCCGACGTTGCGCTCCAGCGTCTTCAACGAAGGACCGAAGGCCGCCGGCGCGCTCTGCGCGAAGTCGCTGCGGCCGAGCGCGCCCGGCATCACCGTGTCGCCGACGAAGGCCGCGATCAGCTCGCCGCCCGCGTGCAGCAGATAGGCGGTGGAGTCTTCCGTGTGACCCGGGATCGCGAGGCGCGACAAGCGGTGCGCGCCGAGCGCGATCCCCTCACTGCCCTGCGGCCATCCCAGCGCATCGACCCGCTCCGGCAGCGCCTCTTCCGCGAGCAGGCTGGTCACCGCGTCCCGCAGCGCCTGCGCCGAGGACGCGTGGTCGCCGTGGCTGTGCGTGTCCAGGATCGCGGCCAGCGTCATCCCGCGACAGCGCATCCACTGCGCCAGCGTGCCGGTGAGTTCCGGCAGCGGATCGACGACCACGCAACGCCGGCTCGGCACGTCGGCGACGACATAGCAGCAGGCACCATCGACGGCGAAACGCGTGAGCAGGTCCGGCGCCTGCGGGGTCTCGTTCGGCGCGGGCGTCTGGCAGGTCGCGCGCAGCGACTCCCCGCAGGCCCGCAGGCGTCTGCAGGCTTCGTCGATGGTCGATTCGGTATCGGCCGCGCCGAAGGACAGGCGCACCGCGGAGCCGGCGCGCCAGGCCGGCAGGCCCATCGCCTGCAGCACGTAGCTCGGCGCCGCTTTCGATGCGCCGCAGGCGGACCCGCCGCTGACGCGCAACCCGGCGGCGTCGAACAGGTCGAGCAGCAGCTTGGCGCTCAGCCCGGGGACCGAGACGTTCAGGGTCGTCGGCAGGCTGATGTCGAAGGGCGCGTTGAACACGACGCCGGGGAAGGCTTCCCGCAGGGCATCGGCCAGGCGCTGGCGGCGATCCAGCAGTTGCCCCAGCGAGGCGAACACGCCGCCGCCCTCGAGCGCCTCCAGCACCGCGCCGAGCGCTGCGATGCCGGCCATGTTCTCGGTGCCCGAGCGCTGCGCGCCCTCCTGTCCGCCGCCGGCCATCAGCGGCGTGAACGGGGCGCCCTCGCGGACGTACAGCAGGCCGACCCCCTTGGGCGCATAGAGCTTGTGGCCGGAGAACGGCGCGTAGTCGATCGCGCGCTCGCCGAGCAGCAGCGGCAGCTTGCCGAGCGCCTGCACGCCGTCGACCAGCCAGAGCGCGCCGCTGCCGCGCAGCGCCTCGGCGATGCCGTCGAGGGGGCTGATGACGCCGGTCTCGTTGTTGGCGGCCATGGTGCAGACCAGGCCCGCCGAGGACGCGTTGGCGCGCAGCCAGGCCAGGTCATGGCGGCCGTCGATGCCGACAGGAATCGCGACGATGTCCAGGTCCAGGCCCAGCAGCCCGTTCCAGTGCCGGAGCGCTTCGGGGACGGCCTTGTGCTCGGTGGCGCCGTAGAGCAGGCGCGGCGGGATGGCCTGGCCGGCCTCGCGGCGCTGGCGCAAGGCCGTCAGCGCGGACAGCACGGCGGTCTGGATGCCCTCGGTCGCACCGCTGGTGAAGACCAGCCTGCCGCCGGGCGCGCCCAGCACGCGTCGCGCGGTGGCGCGCACCGCGTCGAGCCGGGCCCTGGCCTTGAGGCCGCTGCCGTGAATGCTGCTCGGGTTCCCGAACGCGTCCGCCATCACGGAGAGCGCGGCGTCGCGGGCCTGCGGCAGGACGGGGGTGGTGGCGTTGGCGTCGAGATAGATTTCCATGGGGGTCGATTGTCAGAATCCACGCTTGGAATCCACGTGCAAAATCCACCTTTCCTTTGCCGATTTCGGCAATTGAATTCCAAGATTGACTGACATGACGAAACTGGATTCCATCGACCGGAAGATTCTCGATGTCCTGCAACGCGACGCTTCGGTCCAGGTGAGTGAACTGGCGGCGGAGGTCGGGTTGTCGACGACGCCCTGCTGGCGCCGGGTGCAGCGGCTGAAGGAGTCGGGGGTGATCACCCGCAACGTGATGCTGGTGGACCCGAAGAAGGTGAACGTCGGGGTGACGGTGTTCGTGTCGGTGCGGACGAACGTGCACTCGCAAGCCTGGTTCGACCAGTTCCGCGCGGCGATCGAGGCGATCCCGGAGGTGGTGGAGTTCTACCGGATGAGCGGGGACGTGGATTACCTGCTGCGCGTGGTGGTGCCGGACATCGCCGCCTACGACCAGGTCTACCGACGGTTGATCGCGGGGACGCAGTTGTCGGACGTCAGCTCCAGCTTCGCGATGGAGGAGCTGAAGTTCACGACGGCACTGCCGTTGTCGTACATCGCGTGAGGGGCCTCACGTCCGGCACGTCTGGACGAGGATTGATCCCACCGGCAGCGCACCTATACCGCAACGCGACGAGTCATTGAACCCACCTATTTACACATCATTGGAGGTGCCGAGACGGCCCTGAAAATTTTCGCTCCGAAGCGAAGATTTTCAGCAGATGACAGTCGAGACAAACAAGGTCATCGGCGCGGACCCGGCCGCGCCTGAAGTGGCGCGCGTGGTCGCGGCAAGGATCAGCAACTCGCCATTTGCATGCGCCTCGTCGCTTGTACCGACGGCCTGCCACCAGACGTCATTGTCGACGGTGCCTTCGGCCACTCTGCAGGTGGCCATGGTCACCGGCGCGGACATGATGAAGGCGGACCTGCTGGCGTTGTTCCGGGACTGGATGCTCGACGCACGGCAGGCCCCAGGCTCGGGACCAGATGAAATTGTGTGGTTCATCAGCAAGCGCGCGACCGCGCTCATCAACACTTGGCTGAACAACAGGAAGCTCTCCGGGTTGCATACGAACGGCGCGTCACTCGGCCCCGTCGTGATTTCACGGGATCGCATCGAGCACGTTCGTGGCAGTCGCCTGTCGAAGGACAGCGTCAGCGCCGCTGGCGTCGTTGAGCTGCTGGCGGCACTGTTCATCCAAGGGGTTCCGAAGTATGCCCCTCACCCGGACGGCACGAAGTACCCGGCCCAACTGCTGATGTTTGACCCGGTCTACAAGGCAAAAAACGCGGCGGCCAGCGGCGAGTCGCCAGTAGCAGCGCTCCAGTTCATCGGAGCTCCTGTGGCTCACCTTCGCTTGGAGACCGCGTACTGGGCGAACCCTGGAAAAACAAAAGCGCTTGATGAACAAGCGCTTCGAAAACCGAAAAATGACTTCGCAACCAAGGAGGGCGGCTGAGAGACCGGCTTCCGACCCTTGGTCGGTCACCTTGTCCAGAGGGTCGCTCTGCAAGGTCTCCCATTCTCCTCATCAACATCGAGTCGAGTGCACCGAACTCGATCACCGGGACGCCTTTCCGGGTCTCTCGGCTGCGAAGTGGTTGAAGTGTACCGCCACGTTCACCATCTCAGCCAATGCCGCCCCGCGAGCGCGCCCAGCGCCGCCGACATGCCCATCCCGAGCACGTACCAGATCGCGACGAATGGCGCGGCCATCTCGGGGCAATGCAGCGAGTAGACACACGCCCCCACCGCCCCGGCCAGCCAGCCGGCCGCCGCGCCCGTGAGCACGGGTCGCGTCGGCGCCAGCCCGCGCAACGCCCATAGCAGGCCGACGCCGATCGGCAGCGCCGTCGCCGTCACGTTGAACACGCAGACCCGCCAGGTCGTGCCCAGCACCAGCGGCAGGCGGGCGCCGGGCTCGGCCATCCAGAGCACCACCGCCGCCCAGATCCACAGCAGCGACACCGGCAGCCACACGCCCAGCCACCAGCCGTTCATCCGCGCACCGGGGTGACCGAGACGGAACACGACGACCAGGCCGGTCGCAGCCACGGCCAGCGGCATCGCCACCTTCTGCCAGAACGCGGGCATGCCCATCACCTCGGCCAGGTCGGCGCGGATGCCGAACGCCCCCTGCACCCAGGCCAGCGCCAGCGCCACGCCCACCAGCAGCGCGACGGCGAAACGCCGCTCCCCCGTGTGCGTCGGCACCGGGCCGGCGTCCTGCGCCAGCAGTCCGATCAGGTCGTCCGTCTTCATGTCATGTCCTTCCACAGCCGCGCCAGCGTCTTCAGTCCCCGATGCACGCCGACCTTCACCGCCGACTCGCTCAAACCGGTGAGCTGGGCGGTCTCCTGGACCGACAGTCCTTCGACCTTCGTGTGCAGGATCGGCAGGCGCTGGTGGGTCGGCAATTGATCCAGCAGCCGGCTGAGGTCGCGGCGGGAATCGCCCGCCTCGTGATCGGCGGCGGCAAACACCGCCAGGTCGTCGTCGAGCGGATCATTCAGCGCGTCATGCCGCTCGCGCCGACGCCAGAGATCGACCAGCTTGTACCGCGCCACCGCATGCACCCAGGCCGTCAGGGGCTCGCCGCGGCGATAGGTCTGTCGCTGCGCGTGCACGGCCATCAAGGTCTCCTGCACCAGGTCCTCGACCTCGTCCGGCAGCTGTTGCAGCCGCCGCCGGAAGTACCCGCGCAACAACGCCCCCAGGCGCTGGAGGAAGCGGTGGTAAGCCCCCGCGTCCCCGTCCAGCCCGGCCACGAAAAGCTCGTGCAACTCATGCTCTGTCGCGATCACGGTATCTATTCGCGTCATGGGGCCGGAAGGTTACAGGGCGGCTGAAAAAAAGATCCAGGTTTTTTTCTGGCGCGCTGTAACCCGCCGCCCGAAAGGCGCGAACTAGCTATCGGATGCGACGGACAAATCGGCGCGTTCATCACGCAAACCCTCTTCCACCGCACAAGGAGTGCCCCATGAAGTCGACCACCCTCAGCCTCGCCCTCGTCACCCTGACCGCCCTGTCCGCCTCCGCGATGGCGCAGGACGCCAAGCCCGCCGCCGAGAAGGAGCGCTGCTACGGCGTCTCGATGGCCGGCAAGAACGACTGCGCCGCCGGCCCCGGCACCACCTGCGCCGGCACCGCCAAGATGGACTATCAGGCCAACGCCTGGAAGTACGTCCCCGCCGGCACCTGCACGACGATCAAGACCCCCAAGGGCATGGGCACGCTGGCCCCGGTCAAGTCCTGACCCTGGCGCGGCCATGACACACGCGCTGGGCGCCGGTCTGGGCTTCAAGCCCGAGTTCGCGGAGGACGCGCTGGCCGCGCGCGATCCCGGGCTCTGGTTCGAGGTCCATCCCGAGAACTACCTCGTCGCGGGCGGACCGCGCCTGTCGCTGCTCGAGGCCCTGCGGGCGACCCATCCGCTGTCCCTGCACGGCGTGTCGATGTCGCTGGGCGGCACGGCACCGCCGGACGCGGACCACCTGCGCCGCCTCGCCGCGCTGGCGGACCGGCTGCAGCCGGCGCTGGTGTCCGAGCACCTGGCCTGGAGCCGCTTCGGCGGCGCCTATGCGCCGGACCTGCTCCCGGTGCCGCGCACCACGGAGGCGCTGCGTCATGTCGCCGCCAACCTCTCCCGCATGCAGGACGCGCTGCAACGCCGCGTCGCCATCGAGAACCCCACGCATTACCTGACCCTCGCCCATGAATGGGGCGAGGTCGATTTCCTGCATGAGCTGGTCCGACGCTCGGGCTGCGGGCTGCTCGTGGACGTGAACAACGTGTTCGTGTCCGCAAACAATCTCGGCATCGACGCCGCGGCCTGGATCGATGCGATCGACGGCGACGCGGTGATGGAGATCCACGTCGCCGGCCATCGCGCCGATGCGGACGCTTCGACAGGGCTGTTGATCGACAGCCACGACGCGGCGGTCGCGGCCCCGGTCTGGGCGTTGCTGGAGCGATTGACCCGGCGCATCGGTCCCAGACCGACGCTGGTCGAGCGCGACGGCAACGTGCCGCCGTTCGCCGACCTGATCGTCGAGCGCAGCCATGCGCAGTCGGTGCTGGGTGCCGCCGCGCGTTCGCTGGAGGAGGTGCCGGCATGACGAGCGTCGTATCGCCACTTGAATCCGCCGGCGGATCGACGACCGCCGGAGCCCTCGACAGATTCCAGTCGGAGTTCTGGAGAAACCTCTGGGCCGAACCGGACGCCGAGGCGGCGCCCGGCAACGTCGCGAGCCAGCCCGGCTTCGCCGTCTACCGCAACACCGTGGTGAAGGGCTGCGCGGACGCGCTGCTGTCGCTGTACCCGTCGGTGCACCGGCTGACCGGCGACGCGTGGATGCAAGCGGTGGCGCTCGACGCCGTGCGCGCCGACCCGCCGTCGGGCGGCGACCTCCAGCACTACGGCGAGCGCTTTCCGGCGTTCCTCGACGAGGCGCTCGCGGGCAGCGAGCTGCCCTGGCTCGGCGAGGTCGCGCGCCTGGACCGGCTCTGGAGCGAAAGCCACGTCGCCGCCGACGCGCCGGTCCTTGACGTGGCGACGATCGCCGGGCTCGATCCCGAACGCCTGGCCGGCTCCCGCCTGGTTCCGCATCCCGCGGCGCGCTGGCGCTGGTGCGGCGATTGGCCGGCGTTCAGCCTGTGGGATGCGGCACGCGCCCGCTCCCCCGATCCGAATCCGCCGCACTGGCAAGGCCAGGGCGCGCTGCTGACCCGCCCGTCGGACGCGGTCGTCGCGCTCGATATCGATGCCGCCGCCTGCGCGCTGCTCGACGCCTGCGCCGGCGGCGCTCCGCTCGGCGCCGCCCTGGACGCGATCCAGGCCCGTTTCCCTGCCTTCGATCCCGGCGCCGCGCTGGGCCGCCTGCTCAATCAAGGCGCCTTCACCGGCGTCACGGAGATCCCGTCATGAACACGCTCACATCCTCCCCCCACGCCCAAACCGGCTCGCCCTGGTCGCTGCCCGCCCTGCGGCAGCGCCTGGAGCGCCTGATCTCCCACGATCTCATCGCGCTGGCCTGCCGTTTCAGCATCGCCGGCGTCTTCTGGCTATCCGGCCGCACCAAGGTCGAGGGCTGGTTCACCCTGACCGATACGACCTTCCTGCTGTTCCGCCAGGATTACGCGCTCCCGCTGATCCCGCCGGAGTGGGCCGCCTACCTGGCCACCGGCGCGGAGCATCTCCTGCCGATCCTGCTGGTGCTGGGGCTGTTCACGCGGGTCGCCGCCCTCGGCGTCCTGGGGATGACGGCGGTCATCCAGACCTTCGTCTATCCGTCGGGCTGGCCGACCCACCTGAGCTGGGCAGCGCCGATGCTTTACCTGCTGGGGCGGGGCCCCGGCCGGTGGTCGCTGGACCATGTATTCGGCTGGGGTGTCGACCGACGCCCTTGAAACGTCCACGTCCGTCCATATAATCTCCCTGCTAGCACTCGCGATCGTCGAGTGCTAACAAGCCCCCAGGCCTGGCCGAGGGGCTTACTTCTTGTGATGGACTGGCTTTGCGCGGAGCGCACAGCGGGTCCTTGAAGCAAGTCTGCATTAGTCAAGGAGATCTGATGAAACTGCGTCCTCTGCACGATCGCGTGATCGTTAAGCGCCTGGAAAACGAAACCAAGACGGCCTCCGGCATCGTCATCCCCGACAACGCCGCCGAGAAGCCCGACCAGGGTGAAGTGCTGGCCGTCGGCCCGGGCAAGCGCAACGACAAGGGTGAATTCATCGCCCTGAACGTCGCCGTCGGCGACCGCGTCCTGTTCGGCAAGTACAGCGGCCAGACCGTCAAGGTCGACGGCGATGAACTCCTCGTCATGCGCGAGGAAGACCTGTTCGCCGTCATCGCCAAGTAATCGGCGACCGCGACAGACTTTCATCCAGATAGAGATTTCGGAGAGATACACATGGCAGCAAAAGACGTTGTCTTCGGCGGCGAGGCCCGTGCCCGCATGGTCGAAGGCGTGAACATCCTGGCCAACGCGGTCAAGGTCACGCTGGGCCCCAAGGGCCGTAACGTGGTGCTGGAGCGCTCGTTCGGCGCCCCCACCGTCACGAAGGACGGTGTCTCGGTCGCCAAGGAGATCGAGCTCAAGGACAAGCTGCAGAACATGGGCGCCCAGATGGTCAAGGAAGTCGCTTCCAAGACCTCGGACAACGCCGGTGACGGCACCACCACCGCCACGGTCCTGGCCCAGGCCATCGTCCGCGAAGGCATGAAGTACGTGGCCGCCGGCATGAACCCGATGGACCTGAAGCGCGGCATCGACAAGGCGGTCACCGCCCTGGTTGCCCAGCTGAAGGCGGCCTCCAAGGCCACCACGACCTCCAAGGAGATCGCCCAGGTCGGCACCATCTCCGCCAACTCCGACGCCGACGTCGGCGAGATCATCGCCAAGGCGATGGACAAGGTCGGCAAGGAAGGCGTGATCACCGTCGAAGACGGCAAGAGCCTGGACAACGAGCTCGACATCGTCGAAGGCATGCAGTTCGACCGCGGCTACCTGTCGCCGTACTTCATCAACAACCCGGAAAAGCAGTCGGCGATCCTGGACAACCCGTTCGTCCTGCTCTACGACAAGAAGATCTCGAACATCCGCGACCTGCTGCCGACGCTGGAAGCCGTCGCCAAGTCGGGCCGTCCGCTGCTGATCATTGCCGAAGAAGTGGACGGCGAAGCGCTGGCGACCCTGGTCGTCAACACGATCCGCGGCATCCTGAAGGTCGTCGCCGTCAAGGCGCCGGGCTTCGGCGACCGTCGCAAGGCGATGCTGGAAGACCTGGCCATCCTGACCGGCGGCAAGGTGATCGCCGAGGAAGTCGGCATGTCGCTCGAGAAGGTCACGCTGGCTGACCTGGGTCAGGCCAAGCGCGTCGAAGTGGGCAAGGAAAACACCACCGTCATCGACGGCAACGGCTCCAACGACGACATCCAGGCGCGCGTCAAGCAGATCCGCGTCCAGATCGAGGAAGCCACCAGCGACTACGACCGCGAGAAGCTGCAAGAGCGCGTGGCCAAGCTGGCCGGCGGCGTCGCCGTCATCAAGGTCGGTGCCGCCACCGAAGTCGAGATGAAGGAAAAGAAGGCCCGCGTCGAAGACGCGCTGCACGCCACCCGTGCCGCCGTTGAAGAAGGCATCGTGGCCGGCGGCGGCGTCGCGCTGCTGCGCGCCCGTCAGGCCGCTGGCGAGATCAAGGGCGACAACGCCGACCAGGACGCCGGCATCAAGCTGATCCTGAAGGCCATCGAAGCCCCGCTGCGCGAGATCGTCTACAACGCCGGTGAAGAGAGCTCCGTCGTCGTCAACACCGTGCTGGCCGGCTCCGGCAACCACGGCTACAACGCGGCCAACGGCACCTACGGCGACATGATCGAGATGGGCATCCTGGACCCGACCAAGGTGACCCGCACCGCGCTGCAGAACGCCGCTTCCGTGGCCTCGCTGATGCTGACGACCGAGTGCATGGTCGCCGAAGCGCCGAAGGACGAGTCCGCCGGCCCGGCCATGCCCGGCGGCATGGGCGGCATGGGCATGGACATGTGATGTCCGCCTGAGCCCGGCGCTCGGCCTGCGGGCCGCGCGCCAACGCTCTGCAAAGGGGTCGCTTCGGCGACCCCTTTTTTCATTCGCACGACGCGGGTCTGTTGCGTCTGGATACGAAGTAGGCTCAGCCCTTGCTGCGCCCGGGTGCGGCATTCACCCAGAATCGATCGTCCCCGCCGGCCACCAGGCCGGGCATCCATCAGGTTTTCCCCAGGTCGCACGTCCCCGTGCCCCAGGGGATGTCACCTGAATGTGGGGCGACCATAATGCGGCTGACAACTTGTCACAAATGATGGTCCACGCGTCTTCGCCTTCCCTGCAGTCCCTGCTCGACGACATGCTCGCGCATGTGCCCTCGCTGGCGCACGCGGTGTTCAACGGCTTGCAGGATGAACTCAAGAGCCGGCTCGAACATCACCAGTTGCTGGCCGGATGGTCCAAGCGGCGTGCGACGTTCGCGTCCGACTTCGAAGGCTCGCTCAGCATGCTGCTGAAGATCGCCCGCGACGGCGGCGATCCGCTGCAGCGGGAGCGCGCACCCCAGCGCGGCGGCGACCTGTCCTTCAGCCTCGTCGACGAGAGCCAGGCCTTGAAGGACGTCGCGATCGCGCACGTGATCACCGCGATCGAGGACCAGTCCCGGGCCGAGCTGCACCAGCTGGGCAACTTCTTCGCCGCGTTGCGCGGCATCGCGCGGCCGCTGAAGAACGACAACCCCTTGCGGGCGGCGCTGTTCGCGCAGGCGCTGGCGCGCGCCGTCGAAGGCGTGGACCTGGATGCCGACGGCCGCTACAAGCTGATGCGCCTGGCCGCGCATCCCTTGGCGATCCGGCTGCAACCGATCTACACCCTCCTGTGCCAGAGCCTGAGACAGGCGCAGTTGAGCGGCATGCTGACCAGCCATGGATCGGCGATCAAGGCATCGGAGCTGCGCCTGCGCCAGTTCAAGAGCCTGACCGACACGCCGACCCAGAACGCGACGCTGGACCAGGTCGCCATGAAGCTGGACCTGATGAACACGCGCGCCGCGGCGCTCGGACCGGCGCGTGCCGCGTCGGCGTCTGCGTCCGCGTCTGCGCCGGCCTCCTCCGCGGGCGCCTTGGCCTCGCCCCCTCCCAAGCTGGGACCGGGCGTGGGCGCGCCGGGCACGGACCTGCTGTCGCGCCTGTACGACCAGATCCTGGCCGACGACAGCCTGCAGCCGCCGCTGAAGGTGCTGATGGGGCGCCTGCAGGTGGCCATCGTGCGCCTGTCCAAGGCCGATCCCACACTGCTGCGTCGCCAGGACCATCCAACCTGGCAGTTGCTGAACCGGCTGGCCGCACACGGCGCGGGTTTCCAGCGCAGCGACGATGCGGAACTGAAAGCCTTCCTGCAGTTCCTGGAACGCGTGATCCAGCCACTGCTGGACAGTGCGCATCCGTCCGCGTTGCAATTCCAGCAGGCGCTGACCGAGGTCGACACCCACATCCGCGCGCAGGCCGAGGCCCGCGGCCAGCGCAGCGCCGTGGCGCTCGAGCGCCTGGACCGCGAGCAGCGCCGCCAGGAATGGCAGCGGATGCTGCGCGACCAGCTGCAGCACCAGCTCGACGACGCGCAGGCTGGCAAGCTGATGCGGCGCTTCCTCCTCGGCCCCTGGGTCGAGGTCATCGCGCAGGCGATGGTCCAGCACGGTCGGGACGCCTCGGAGCCGCAGACCTACATCGAACTCGTGGACGCGCTGCTGAACAGCGTGGCGCCGCAGCCGGACGAGGCGGCCCGCGCCCGGCTGCGGGCCCAGCTGCCGGACCTCGTCCGCGCGCTGGACCGCGGCATGGATGCCATCGCCCTGCCGGCGATGCAGCGGCAGACCTTCCTGGACGAGCTGATGCGCCAGCACGGCCGCGTCCTGCGCGGTCAACCGGCGGTCGAGGAGGCCATCCCGGCGACGCCCTCGCCGCGTCGCCCGGCGCAGACGCCCGAGGAACTGCTGCAGCAGCTGCTCGACGAGCGCGAGTCGCAACTCCCCTCGCGCTGGGCCTACGAGCGCGTCGACCGCGGCCAGCTGCCGACGGTGCCGGTGGCGCTCTACAGCGAGGCACATTCGCCCCACGCGCACGCGGCCTTGCAGGATTGGATCGCCGGCGTGCACATCGGCGGCTGGTACCACTTCTTCCACCAGAGCGAATGGATCACCGCGCAGATTGCCTGGATCAGCGACAGCCGCCAGATGTTCCTGTTCGTTGGCCAGGTGGCCGATGAACGGCACTCGGTGACGCGCGGTGCGCTGGAACAGCTGGTCGCCAACGGGCTGATCACCGAGCTGGAAGACGAACCGCTGTTGCAACGCGCGATCGGCACCTTGATGCTGGACCTGGACCGGGCCCCCCACAACGGCAACGATCGCTGACGGACATCCGCCGGTTTAATGTCGATGTCGGTCGATGTCGATGTCGAGTTCGATGTCGAAGCGGTTCGGGTCACAATGCGCCCGCCCCGCGCCGTCGCCGCGGGACAGTGCCGCCAGTCCGATGTCCGCCGTGTCCCGAGATCCTTTCGCCCGCTCCCGTCCCGAGCGTCCCGACCGTCTTCCACGCCCGAGCGCCCCATGCCGCGTGGCGCAGACCCTCGCGTCGACGTCACTGTCGGTACTGATGGCGCTGACGGCGCTGACGGCGCCCGCCGCCCTCCTCGCCCAGACGGTCCCACCC